>JACZYV010000176.1:0-5930 GCA_022570905.1 Chloroflexota bacterium | reverse complement strand
CACGGCGATCATTGGACCGGAAACGCCTGCTTCGATGCGCCGGTCATCGCCCACGAAGGCGTCCGCACCCGCATGCTGAACACCGACATGGCCGAGCATGCCGCCAGGGTGGGGACCTTCGGGCCGGACGAGCCGGCATTGCTGGAAGGATATACGGCCAACGTGCCGGTGATCACCTTCCGCGACACCATGACCATGCACGTTGGCGACCATACCTTCGAGATGATTCACATGCCCGGCCACACCCTCTATCAGGCGGCGGTGATCGTCAAAGAGGAGGGCGTGGTCTTCACCAGCGACAACATCTTCCATGGCGTGCAATCCTGGTTGCACGAAGCCAACCCGGACCTGTGGCTGGTGGCGCTGGAGTCGCTGCGGGGACTGAACGAAGACATCTTCGTGCCAGGGCACGGCGAGATGTGCGGCAAAGGCTATCTGGACGAGCAGGGGTCGTTCATCTCAGAGTGGAAGGACTACGTCCAGGACGCCGTGGACCGGGGCATGACCAGAGAGGAGTCGGTGTCGACCTTAACGGCCATGATCGACCGTTACCCCATGGACGTGGAACAGGCGGCATTGGCCCCCATGGTCATGGGCCTCAACGCCGGCAACCTCTACGATTTCCTGACCGGCCCCTGGCCCCCCGCATCAATCTCCGGCGGCACAGTAGCCACCCGCCTGCCCAGCGACGACAAGTAGGGGAATGTGCCGCCATTCCGGCCTTCACTGGAATCCACGGCGCCCAGCGACCAGCAAAGGCCACGAACCGTGTGTTTTGACGGCGGCAAATCGCATGGATTCCTGCTTTCGCAGGAATGACGAAATCCCGTAGGCGCGGGTTTTTAACCCGCTTGGCCGCGGTTAGACCGATTCGGGACCCCGTGACAGTGCCACTATTCGAGGCAATCCTGGAATCAATTGACGGATTTGTCCTCCCCGCAACAGGGCCGGTTAAAAACCGGCACCTACGCCACCCCACCGTCTTTCGCCGGAATGACCGAAGGCAAAAAAAGAGAAGGGCCAGGTTAACCCGGCCCTTCTCTTTTCTTCTGCGTGATACTGCCCGTCTACCTAATCGTCGAACGTCGCAATGGCCCGTTGGGCCGCCGACAGGCTGGCGCCAAAGGCCACTTCGTAGCCTTCTTTAGACAGGATGGTCTCCAGGGCTGAAAGCAGCGCGAACACGTTCTTCTCCCGGGCCGACTCGCCCATCAGGCCGATGCGCCAGGCCTTGCCGGCGAACTCCCCCAGGCCGCCGCCGATCTCGATGTCGTAGTCGTTCAGCAACGTCCGCCGGACCTTGGCGTCTTCGATGCCCTCCGGGATCGAGATTGTCGTCAGCGGGTTCAGGCGGTGTCCTTCTTCGGCCAATAGACTCATTCCCAAGGCTTCAACGCCGGCGCGAAGGCCCGCCGCCACCCTGGCATGCCGTTGGATCCGGTTTTCCAGGCCCTCCTCCATCATCATGCGCAGGGCCTCCCGCAGGGCATAGGTCATGTTGATGGGCGAGGTGTGGTGGTAGGCCCTGGTCTGGTTCCAGTAAGCCTCCAGGTCTTTGAGGTTGAAGTAGAAGCTCTGGACCTTGGTCGGCCGGTTGCTAACGATGTCCATGGCCGCGGGGCTGAGGCTGATGGGGGCCAGTCCCGGAGGGGCGCCCAAACACTTCTGGGTCGCGCTGTAACAAACGTCGATCCCCCAGTCGTCCATCCTCACTTCATGTCCGCCCAGAGACGTTACCGCGTCCACTATGGCCAGCGCGCCGTGCTCGTGGATCACCTCGACCAGTTCTTTCACCGTGCTCAACACACCGGTGGATGTCTCGGCGTGGACCACGCCCACGGCCTTTAGACCCGAATGCTTCTTGAGTTCGTCCCGCAGCATCTGGGGGTCCACGGCTTTGCCCCAGGGGGTGTCCATCAGGTGCACGGTGGCCCCGCAGCGTTCCGCGATGTCCCCCAAGCGGGCGCCGAAGTAACCGTTCCTGCAGATGAGCACGGAGTCGCCCGGCTCGATGATGTTGGCGCAGGCTGTCTCCATGGCGCCGGTGCCAGTGGACGAGATTGGCAGGGTCATGGAGTTGTTGGTGTGGAAAACCTCGCGCAGCATCTCGCACACATCGTCCATCACGCGAAAAAACGCCGGGTCCAAGTGCCCCATCACGGGGTTGGCCATCGCCTGCAGCACCCGGGGATGGACGGTGCTTGGTCCGGGTCCCAGCAACACTCTCTGGGGCGCGTGCAATTCGTTCATGTAGGAGCTAGTCAAGTATGACCTCCCGCTGTATGGGCCTTCTCGTGCCTAGATATTTGAGCCGTTTACGGCCCGGAATACGCGAGGGCTAAACGACTGCGGAAACGCCGCCGTCAAGGTTCACCGCGATGCCGGTCAGGTAGCTGGCCCTCGCCGAGGCCAAGAAAGCGATGACGTCGCCGGCTTCTTCAGGCTCGGCCACACGGCCGATGGGCACGGAGCGGGCTTCCGCCAGTTCGGCGTAGAAAGTATCAAGAGTCAAGTTGGGTTCCTTCTCGAGACGGGCGTCATACCGGCGCTGGTGCTGGCCGCTCTTGACCAGCCCGATGCAAACAGTGGTCACCAGTATATTTTCTTTGGCCAGGTCCTTGGAAAGGCCCTTGGTGATGGCGATCCCCGCGGCACGGGAGATGGAGGTGGGCATGGAGGCTGGGCCGGGGGTCCGGCCGCCCAGGTTGGTCACATTGATGATTCGGCCGCCGCCGACCTTGCGCATCTCAACGATGGCCTCCTGCATCAGCCGGACCGCTGCCCAAACCTTCAACTCGAAGTCGGATTGCCAGTCTTCTTTGCTGACGTCCTCAAAGGGCTTGGCCATGGACGAGCCGGCGTTGTTGACGACGATGTCAACGCGCCCAAAATTGTCCAGTGCGGTTTTGATCATCTTCTGAGCAGCGCCGTCCGTCGTGATATCCAACGAAAGCGGGACCACCGAACCCTCGGTCGCGGTCTTGATATCCTGGACCGCCTGGTCCAGGACTTCCTGCCGGCGGGCCACGATCACAACGTTGGCCCCCTCTTTAGCCATGCTCAAAGCCGCCGCTTTCCCGATCCCGTCACTGCCACCCGTGATGATCGCCACTTTGCCTTCAAGACCCAAGTCCATAGTGTTTTCTCCTGATTCTTAGACAAAAATCGAAGCTAGATCGAACCAGAGTACGCTCAGAAAAGGCTCTGGCGAATCGGCAATCATTGTAGCACAGGGATTTCCCCTGGACCGCATCTGGCGCTGCTTTAGGCAGGACCGGCGAACGCGGTGGAAGCTCCGCCTAGATCTGAAGTCCGGACGCCTTGGCGACGATGTCGATGTCTTTGTCGCCCCGGCCGCTGAGGCAGACCAAGATTATCTGGTCCGGCGTCAGCTTTTTCGCCAGCTCGACGGCGGCGAATACCGCGTGGGATGACTCCAGCGCCGGAATGATGCCCTCGGTTCGGCAGAGCAGATGGAACGCCTCCAGGGCCTGGACGTCGTTGACCTCCCGGTACTCGGCCCGTCCTGAGTCCTTCAGGTAACTGTGCTCCGGACCCACTCCGGGATAGTCCAGCCCCGCCGAGATGCTGTGGGTCTCCTGCACCTGCCCGTGCTCATCCTGCAGCAGATAGGACATGGCGCCGTGCAGCACGCCAGGGCGTCCGGCGGTGAGGGTGGCCGAGTGCTTGCCGGTGCCGACCCCTTCGCCGCCCGCCTCCAATCCAATCAGCCGCACATCTTCATCCGGCACGAAGGGATGAAATATGCCGATGGAGTTGCTGCCGCCGCCGACGCAGGCCAGCACGTAGTCCGGCAGGCGGCCTTCAGCTTCCAGCAACTGGGCCTTGGCCTCGCGGCCAATTACAGTCTGAAAGTCTCGCACCATGACCGGATACGGGTGCGGGCCGACCACGCTGCCGATCAGATAATGGGTGGTCTCCACGTTGGTCACCCAGTCGCGTATGGCCTCGTTGATGGCGTCTTTCAGGGTGCGGGTGCCGGAGTCAACGGGCACGACTTCGGCCTCCAACAGCTTCATGCGGAAGACGTTCAGCGACTGGCGTTGTATGTCCTCGCTCCCCATGTAGACGATACATTCCAGACCGAGCATGGCGCAGGCGGTGGCGGCGGCCACGCCGTGCTGTCCGGCCCCGGTCTCAGCGATGATCCGCTTCTTGCCCATATGCTGGGCCAACAGCGCCTGACCCAGGGCGTTGTTTATCTTGTGGGCTCCGGTATGGGCCAGGTCCTCCCGCTTGAGGTATATCTTGGCCCCGCCGCAGTGGCGGGTCAGGTTCTCGGCGAAATAGAGCGCGGTGGGCCGCCCGGCGTAGGTGTGGAGCAGGAGGGAAAGCCGTTCTTGAAATTCATCGTCCTCTTTGGCCTTAAGGTAGGCGTCCTCCAACTCGGCCACGGCGGCCATCAGGGTTTCGGGGATGAATTTCCCCCCAAAGTCGCCGAACCGGCCCCGGTCGTCGGGAAAGCGGAGGCTCGCCGCGTTTTCATCTGGCATTGTGTTTTCCTTTGCTCCGTTAAGCCATCTTGGCGGCGGCGGCTCTGGCGTTGCTCATGAAATCGCGGATTTTGGCATGGTCCTTGTTGCCGTCTGTTTCCACGCCGCTGGAGACGTCCACACCCCAGGGCCTAACCGTGGCTATAGCTTCGGACACGTTTTCGGGCGTAAGTCCGCCGGCCAGCAAGAAGGGCTGGCCCGCCTGGGAAAGGGAAGCGGCCACACCCCAGTCGAACCCCTTTCCGGTGCCGCCTTGTACACCCTCGACATATCTATCCAGTGTCACCAGATGCCCGACCCCGCTGAAATCTTTCACCCGTGCGCCGGTCCCGGCATCATCCGTTGCCGTGGCGGAGTCCGCCACGTGCACCACTTTGATCACGCCGCAGCTAACTTGACCGGCGTATTCAACGGTCTCCTTGCCGCAGAGTTGGGCCAAGTCCAGTCCGGCGTACTCAACTACCGCGTTAACCTCATCCAGCAACTGGTCAGCAAAGAGACCGACGATACGGGGCGCTGGGCCGCCAGAGTTTCTGACTCCGTCGATGATGACTTTGGCCTCTTGTGGAGTGATTCTACGGTGCCGCTCAGGGACGAACACCATGCCGATGAAATCAGCACCTGCTTCAGCGGCGGCCAGAGCGTCGTCCAAGGCGCGGATTCCGCAGATCTTGACCATTAATTCTTGGGTAGTCACGGTCATGCCGCCGGCGCTTTCTGCCCGCTCAACTCACGAACCTTTTCGGCGACATCCGTGGCGGTCACCAACGCCTCGCCCACCAGCACGGCGTTGACTCTAAATTGACTCATTTGACTCAGATGCTCGCGGGTGAAGATGCCGCTTTCGCTGACGATCTGCTTGCCTCTGGGCACCAGCGGGGCCAGGCGTTCGGTCACGGTCAAGTCGGTGGTGAAGGTGCGCAGGTCCCGGTTATTGATGCCGATGATCTCCGCTCCGGCCTCTACCGCAGTCCCTAGCTCATCTTCGTCGTGGACCTCCACCAGACACTGCATCCAGTGTTCCTGGGCGGCAGCCAGCAGTTCCTTCAATTGGGCCGGCTCAAGGATGGCTACGATGAGCAGCAGCGCGTCGGCCCCAGCCGCCCTAGTTTCAATGATCTGGTAGGGATCAAAGATGAAGTCTTTGCGGATAACCGGCGCGCGCTGGGATGCCCCAGTCTCTTTGATCTGCCGCAGATGGGCCAGTTCACCCTGGAACCGAGGGTCGGTGAGGCATGAGATGGCGGCGGCCCCGTTGCCGGCGTAGGTCTCGGCCAGCTTCAGGTGGTCGAAGTCCGGCATCAGCAGCCCCCGGGAGGGCGACGCCTTCTTCACCTCGGCGATGAGGCGCACTCCGCCGCCAAGCAACGCCCCGGACAGGTTGAGGGGCCGTGGCTGGCCGGCAGCGGCAGCCTC
>JACZYV010000175.1:0-5976 GCA_022570905.1 Chloroflexota bacterium | reverse complement strand
GGCCAGTTCAAAGGCGGAATGCCGCCCCATGGAGCGGCCCATCACGTAGACTGGCCCCTGAAAACCGCTGGCGCCCAGCACGATCCGCATGGCATCAAGCACGGTGTTGGCGTCGGAGAGCATGGTGGTGAAGGACGGAGATCCGCCGCTCTTCCCGTACCCCCGGTAGTCGGCCACGAAGAAGTTGACGCCGATCTGGTTGTACATGGGGGCGATGGAGTCATAGTCGATGGCCGTCTCGCCGTTGCCGTAGAAGAACAGTATGGTGGGGCTGTTATTGCCCACCGGAAAGAACCGGCAGGACAGGCCGATATCTTCGCCGTCACCGCTGCCGTCACCAACGTTTACCGTGTAGTCCTGCACCCCCTCCGGAGTGGGCGTCCAGCCCTGCCGGGGGTAGAAGGAGTTCATGGATATGTTGGGGTCGTCCAGAGCCGAGTAGTCCACTTGGGCCATGTTTATTTCTCCAAAGGGGCCGGACTTAGCCGAAGAAACCGTCCGCCAGATGGCTCTTTATCACTTCCGCGACCAGTTCCGGGCGTTGGATGGGCACGTCGTGGATGCTGTCCTCAAGCCAAACGGTCTTGCTCTTGGGCAGCATCTCCTCCGCCTCGTCCACCGACATCATCCGCCGCTGGCCCCGGTCCGGCGTGGCCGAGTTGCTCTGCTGGCGGGCCGGCATGATCAGCACGGGGCATTGTACCTGCTTGTAGAGCTCCGCGGGGCGGTGGTCGAAGAGGGCCTCGATGATCCTCAGGTGGTTGGCCCGCGTGAGGTGGGGTTTGATGGTCTGGTCTTCCAGAATCTCAAAGTTGGCCAGGACGATGCCGGCAACCTCCGGCCCCATGCCGGAGCCCTGGTGCCGGGAGCGCACCCGTTCCAAGAAACCCTCAACCTTCACCCCGCTGAAGTCGGGCGGGGCCATCTCAAACTTGGCGTCCTCAACGGTGGCGTGCCGGGCCGATGCGTTGATCATTCCCCCGTCGACCCAGGCCATGCCCTTCACCGATCCGGGCGCCCGCACCGCCAACTCCAGGGCGACACTGCCTCCCCACGAGTGGCCGACCACCAAGGGGGACGCTCCGGCCAGGTGTTCGATGAAACCAAGCACGTCTTTCGTCACCGAGGCGAAGTCGTAACCATGATTGGGCTTGGCGCTCTCGCCGTGGCCCCGCAGGTCCAGGGCGGTCACCGAGTGGTCCTGGGCGAGGATGGGCGCGACTAGGTCCCAGATATGGCAGGTGGAGGCCAAGCCGTGGAGCAGCAGCAACGGCTGGCCGGACCCGCCCCAGTCCCGGAAATGGAAGCTCAAGCCGTCAACTGTCACCCATTCTTCGCTGGGGGCCTGTGCCATCTATCAAACCTCGAATCGTTCCAGACTCAGACCGGCCCGTCCCGACTGCGGTCGGGACGGGCCGTGATTTAACCCTTGTTCACGCCGGCCGGATCATTGCCAGAGAGCGAATCCCCAGCCGCCGCCGGTCCCGGCAGGCGACCGGTACACCGGAACGTAGTCCACCATTTCCATGTCCAGGTGTTCGCAAGCCCCGGCCGCGGTGATCCAGTTAAGTATCTCCGAGTTCCCGGAATTCAGGCGGTACCGGGGCAAAGCAGCCAACTGATCGGCGTCTTTCTCCAGCATCCCCTTGATGGCCATTTGGTCGATCTCTTCGTCCACCAGGAAGTGGCTCAGGCCGCCCGAACCCACCACGGCCACTTTCTTGCCGCTGTCCCAGTTCTTGATCGCCTTGGCCAGCGCCTTGCCCAGGTTGTAGCACCGCCTGGCGGTGGGCTGGTTGGGCGGATAGAAGGTGTTCTGCGTCAGCGGCACGATGGGCCTGATCTTGTTGTTCATGACCCGCTTGACCACGTACGCGTAGGCATGGGGCATGGCTTGGGGCCTGCGTTCGGTGACTATCGGCTCTTTCAGGTAGCCCAAGGGGCCGACGGTGCCTCCGGCTTGTTCGTTCATGTAGCGGGACTGGGCGATGTCGAAGTCGTCCTCGATCAGGCTCTGGATCAGGTGCAGGCCCAATTCCGAGTCCACGGGCACGTCCATCTCCACGTCGCCGTAGCCCCACATGGAGGCCTTGACCGCCGGGGGGGCGTTCTCGCCCACGGTCCGGGGTGAGAGATGCATCGTGTCGCCCCAGTAGATGGAGAACAAGGGCATGTTGTCGTCGAAGAACAGCTCTTCTTGGTCGTCGCCGACGATCACCACCACGTCGGGATCAGCCTCGGTCATGGCTTCTTCCAGGGTGACGATGGCCTTTTGGCAGGCCTCGTACTGGGCCTGGAAGACCTCCGGGGTCAACCGCTCGGCGATGGCCGGGTCAGCCGCCTCCAACAGTTCTTCATAGGTCTTCGTCGAACCATCCTCCAGGGACAGCAGCATGGGGTTGCCCTTGTCGCGCTGGGCGTAATCGCCCCACAATTCGCTTGGCAGGCTCAACATGGGGCTGTGGGAAGTGCCAAGGCCCAATACGATCTCAGCCATGTTCCCTCCTTCTGGGTTACCGGTTCATTTTTCTTTTCGCCGGGGAAGAAAATGCTGGATACATAATCCGCTGGAACGGCAGATTTCGCAACCTCTACCGTGTACGGGTCCGTAGGCGCCGGTTTTCAACCGGCCCATTTCCGCAACCGCCAACTTTGTCGAAATAAACGGGCTCCCGGGTATGTGCGAGCCCCAGAAGTCGTTGATCGCTAAAATCGTCTTTTACCAACGGCCGAGCGGGTTGAAAACCCGCGCCTACGGAGGATCGGTGTCCTTCCCGTGATTGCCTGGATAACGAAAAAACGGGGCTGCTTCGAGGCAGCCCCGTTTTTCATGGTCCGCGGTCGTCCAGACTAACTCAGGTGCTTCCCGAAGAAGGAGACCACCTTCTCCCAGCCGTCGGTGGCCGATTCCTGGTGATAGCTGGACCGGTCTACCGCGAAGAAACCGTGGCCGGCGCCGGGGTACATGTGGAATTCATAGTTCTTGTTCAAACGCTTCAACTCCGCCTCGGTCTCCGCCACGTCGGCCGGCGAAGGTCTGGTGTCTTCTTCTCCGAACAGTCCCAAGAGCGGGCATTTCAAACCCTCGGTGAACTCGACGGGCCACTTGGGCATGGCGGGGCTAAGTTCGTCCTTCCCCTTGGTCACGCCGCCGCCCCAGCAGTCAACCGCGGCATCGACGCCGTCCAGCGTGCAGGCGCCCAGATAGGTCTGGCGTCCGCCGGAACAGAACCCGATGAGCCCAACCTTGCCGTTGACGTAGGGCAAGCTGCGCAGGTACTGCATCGCCGCCGCCACATCGCCCATGGTGCGCACGTCGGGCATGCCGCCCGCCTCGCGGATGCTGGTGCTGTTCTCCGTGGGAGAGCCCTTGCCCTCGCGGAAGTGCAGGTTGGGAGAGATGGTGGCGAAGCCGTTATAGGCCAGCTTGCGGGCCATCTCCTTGGAGGCTGCGTCCCAGCCGGGCATGTGATGGATCAAGACCACGCTGCCCACGGGGCCGGCGCCCAAGGGCCGGGCCAGGTAGGCGTCGATCTGGTCTCCCTCATGTCCATTGATCAGCACGGTTTCGGCTATTAATCCTTCGTACGGCATGAATAGTCCTCCCGAATCTAACTCAAATCCCAGAACCCATTATCGTTCCGGCGCCCGCCTATTGCCGCAGGGCAGGCAGTAGACTACTACCGGCAACGGGCCGCGTCAAACGGACCCGGCTAAACGCCCCTCGCCACACAACCGCCCGCGCCTGGTTCTGATTCTGGCCGTTGGCAATGCAAAGTGGGTACGGCTATAATGCGCCCAACCGCCCGCCGCACGTGTTTTATGTCTACCCCGATGCCGGGAATGCCGTGGGTCAAACAGTTAGGAGAGTAGAAAGACATGGCCCTGCCAGAGCGAATGAAATTCGGAATATTCATGGGACCTTTCCACCGGGTTGGTGAAAATCCCACATTGGCCCTGGACCGCGACTTGGAATTGGTGCAGTGGTTGGACCACCTGGGCTATGACGAAGCCTGGATCGGCGAGCACCACAGCGCCGGTTGGGAGACCATCTCCTCCCCGGAGATATTCATAGCCGTGGCCGCCGACCGCACCAAGCACATCAAACTGGGCACCGGCGTGATCAGCCTGCCCTACCACCATCCCTTCATGGTCGCCAACCGGATGGTGCAGCTTGACCACATGACCCACGGACGGGTGATGTTGGGCGTGGGGCCCGGCGCGCTGCCCGGCGACGCTTACATGCTGGGCATCGACCCCACCCTGCAACGCCAGCGCATGGATGAAGCTTTCGGCATCATCCTGCGCCTGATGACCGAGACCGAGCCCATCACCTACAAAAGCGACTGGTTCGAATTGCGCGAAGCCATGCTCCAACTCCGTCCCTACACCAAACCCCACATGCACATCTCCGTGGCCTCGGTGCAGTCTCCGGCCGGCGTCGCCCTGGCGGGTAAATACGGCGCATCGGTGCTGACCATCACCCGGCCCCGGGACCCGTCGGCCGTGGAGTCCGATCTGGCCGCGCTGTGGGCCGTCGCCGAGGAGTCGGCCGCCGAGCACAACAAGGTGGTCAACCGGGACGACTGGCGTCTGGTGATTCCGGTGCACATCGCCGAGACCCGGAAAGAGGCCTTCGCACAGGCCAGACTGGGCGCGGGCCGCTACCAGCATGAGTATTTTGAACAAATCATGGGCCGGGACGCGGTCATAGACGGCCCGCCGGAAAAGATCATCGACGCCATGGTGGACAACGGCACCTGGATCATCGGCGACCCCGACGATTGCATCGCCGGCATCCGCAGGCTGGAAGAGAGGAGCGGCGGCTTTGGCGGCTTCATGGTCCAGACCGTCGATTGGGCGCCGCGGGAGCAGGTGCTGCACAGCTTCGAGCTTCTGGCCCGGTACGTCATGCCTGTGTTCCAGGGCACAACGCTCAGCACCGCTGCTTCGGCCCAATGGGCCCTTGACCACCGGGAAATCCTGACCGCCGGACGGGTGCAGGCCATCGACCGGGCCAAATCGGACTACGCCACCCGGACCTAGACATTGGTCCCAAATCTAATCTTGAAGATTCCCGCACCTCAAGTGAAGCCATGAAAGCGGTTTGGTACGAGCGTAACGGCGCCGCCGACATCCTAGAATACGGGGACATGCCGGACCCCCAGCCGGGGCCGGGCGAGGTCCGGGTCCGGGTCATGACCTCCGGCGTTAACCCATCAGATTGGAAACGCCGCCAGGGGCTGACCAGCCGGATGGAGTTCCCCAGGGTCATACCCAATCAAGACGGGGCCGGAGTGATCGACGCCGTGGGGCCTGGCGTTGACCAGTCACGGGTCGGGGAGCGGGTCTGGCTGTTCGAGTCCCAATTCGGCCGGCCCTTTGGCACCGGGGCCGAGTACACCGTCCAGCCCAGCGGGCACGCCATCCGCCTGCCCGGGAACACGGACTTCGCGGCCGCCGCCGGCCTGGGCGTACCCGCCATGACCGCTCACCGCTGCGTCTTCTCCGATGGCCCAGTCACCGGAAAGACCGTCCTGGTCACAGGCGGAGCGGGCGCCGTCGGCCACTACGCGGTCCAGCAGGCCAAGCTGGGCGGCGCAACCGTCGTCAGCACCGTAAGCTCAGAGGAGAAAGGTCAGATCGCGTTGGCGGCGGGGGCGGACCACACCATAAACTACCGTGAAGGGGACACGGCGGAACGCATCTTTGATCTCACCGGCGGCGCTGGGGTTGACCTCATCGTGGAGGTCGACATGGCGGCCAATTTCGCGGTTAGCCAGCAGGTGCTGAAGTCCTCCGGGGTATTGGCGGTCTATGCCGCGGGCAGCTCCCAGGGACCCACCGTGCCCCTCAAGTTCAAGTCCTCCAATGTCACGGTCCGCATGGTGCTGGTCTACGACATGCCCGAGCCCGCCAAGGACGCCGCCGTCGCCGACATCACGTCATGGCTGGAGCAGGGCAAGCTGACCCCGT
>JACZYV010000174.1:0-5982 GCA_022570905.1 Chloroflexota bacterium | reverse complement strand
GGGACTGGTTCGCACCCTGGCCCGGGAGATGGATATCAGCGAGAACGATGCCCAAGAGAGGGCGGTCCGGAGCATGCCCATGGGACGCCTGTGCACCGCCGAGGAGGTCGCGGACGTCGTGGTCTTTCTGGCCTCGGAGCGGGCTAGCTTCGTTACCGCCGCCAGCATAGCCGTGGATGGGGCCCAGCGCAAAGCGATCATGGATATATAAGTGAAACTGCACGCCCAGAGAGGGCGCAGCCGTACTGGCTTGTTGGAGTGCCAGTTGCCGCAGCCAGGTGGTTCCCCGGGAGGACAGCCCAAAGGAAAAGCTTCGTAAATGCCTTTTCAAGATGCGACGACACGGCTGCAGGAGTTGATGCGCCGGCAGGGGCGGATGACAACCGTGCTTCATCCGCCAAGCGCCTCTTTAGCCCGAGTGATGGAGGCCGCAGGCGCCGAAGTGGGATTCGTTGGGACCAGCGGCGTGGTCGGCTCCTACACCGGCATGGAAGACGTGGGCACGGCGACTTTGAACGAGTGCGTTCAGATAGCGGGTTGGATCGCCCGGTCGGTGAAATTTCCGGTGATTCTGGATGGGGACACGGGCCACGGCGGCATCATGGCTGTCCGGAGGATGGTCGAGGACTGCATCCGCGAGGGGATAGCCGGCGTCCGAATCGACGACCAACCGATAGAAGGAAAACGGGGCACCGGCACCGCAGGTGTCGAAGTCCAATCGCTGGACGTAGTGCTGACCAGATACCGGGCGGCGGTGGACTGCAAGCGAGACCTGGACGCGAACTTCGTGGTCATGGCCCAATGCTACGTGGCGGAGGCCGCCAACGGGGGCTTCGAAGAATCGCTTGTACGAATGAAGGCCTATAAAGAAGCAGCCGAAGTGGACTGGGTGCAACTCACCGCGCCGCGTTCGGTGGAGGAAGTGAAGAGGGCCCGGGACGCGGTGGATGGACCATTCTCCATCATGCAGGGCTACATGGACCCGCCCCTTTCCAACGAAGAATTGCTGGAGTTGGGCATAAATCTGTCATGGCTCCCCAGGCCCACTCACGATGTCACTTATGTGGCCCTCTATGACTTTATCAAGGATTATATGAATCGCGGCACCAGCGCCTGGGAAGACTTCCAGGAACGGCATCGGGAAAACCCCTACATCAGCGGCGCCTTGAAGATCGGCGGAGTACAGGTGGCGAAGCAGCGCGAGCTGGAAGAGAAGTATCTATCCCTAGATTCCCTGAAGAAATACCAGCGCTCCACGGGCCGCGACTCATCGTAATCTCCTCGAATCGGATCAGGTGAGCGAAGAACGGATACCAGATTTTCGACTCGGATACACGGGCGAGTCCCCAAGCGGGTATGTTGGCGCATAAATATGCGTCCCGCAGACCTGGAAAGATTGAATGCCTTTTACGAGTTCAGGGCTGAAAGCATGCCCCCGGCTTGAACCGGGGGTTTTTGCATTTTGGGTTTTGCTCACCATTCACACAAAGACATGGGTCCGGCAACTTGGGAAGAGTTGCTGATCACTGGCTTTCCTGAGCATCGCGCCTTAAACTCTCGTGTGTTACCGGCATGGCAATGCGGATTGGTCCACAGACCCACCACAATCACCAAGCAAGGGGGATGAAAGTGTCGATCCCAAATGAAACCCTAAAGGCGATGATACGGGACTACAACGGCTTTGAGTTGTCCGACGAGGAATTGGAATTGGTTCGCCCAGAGTTGGAATCTTACCTGAGCGAACTCAAAAAGCTGGAAGACCTGGACCTGTCGGATGTATTTTCCGGCCGCCTCATGCATATTCCTAAATAGGCATCAGCCGGACCGGACCCGGATTCAATGAGCTTTGAGAGGTCAAGATCATGCCGAACGTTGATTTCCTGCGGATGACTATCTCCGAACTGGCGCCCAAGATCAAAAACAAAGAGGTTTCCCCGGTGGAGTTGACCGAAGCCGCCCTGGCCGAGGCGGACAGACTTCAGCCCACCCTGAACTCATTTATCACGATACTTCATGACCGGGCCATGGACCAGGCCCGGGAAGCGGAATCGGCTATTTCCCAAGGGGATTACCGGGGTCCGCTTCACGGCATCCCCATCGGCTTGAAAGATAACCTGGCCACCGCCGGAATCACCACTACCGTGGGTTCCAAGGTATTGGCCAATAATGTGCCGGAAGAAGACGCTGAGGTGGTCAGGCTCTGCCGAAAGGCTGGGGCGATCGTCATCGGGAAGGAGAACCTGGAGGAGTTTGCCGCCGGGGCTACCTCCAACAACCCCCATTACGGGGCGGTGCACAACCCTTGGGGTCTGGACCACATCCCCGGAGGGTCCAGTGGCGGAGGCGGGGCCAACGTTGCCGCCGGGGTCACGTTTATGTCGCTTGGCACGGACCTGGGAGGTTCAGTGCGCTTGCCAGGGACCTTCTGCGGAGTGGTGGGCCTCAAACAGAGCTTTGGGCGCGTCAGCCAACGCGGGTTGCTGGTTACCAGCTTCAACGGCGACCACATCGGCCCAATGACCCGGTCCGTGGCCGACAGCGCCCTGGTCCTTCAAGTCATCGCCGGGGACGATCCCTTGGACCCGAGCACGGTGCCCGTGCCGGTGCCTGATTACAGCGCCTATCTGGGCAGGGGCCTCAAGGGACTGAAGATGGGTGTTCCCTCCAACCATTATTTCGACATGTTGGACGGGGAGGTTGAGGCGGCGGTGCGCGGGAGCATAGCCGCCCTGGAGGAATTGGGAGCCGAACTTAAAGAAGTCAGCCTGCCCTCCATGCAATACATCGGCGCTTTGCGTATCTCGGCGATGGCCGACAGCATAGTCACCCACGAGCCCTTTCTCAAATCCCACCGGGAAGATTACGGCCCCGACGTGCTATACCGCACGATCCCGGGACAGTTCGTGCTGGGTAGAGACTACTCCAAGTCCTTGAAGGTCCAGCGGTTGATACAGGAAGAATACGCCCTGGTGATGCAGCAGGTGGACTTTCTAATCACTCCAACGGCGCCGGTGCCGGCGCCCCGGATCGACGCCAAGTACATCAAGATGGACGGTGAGGACCATCGGGTCAGAGGTCCCGGGTCCGGTCTGATCTCCAGAAACACCAGTCCTTTCAACGCCATCGGATTGCCGGCCATCACGGTGCCATGTGGGGTCACCCAGGCGGGCCTGCCCATCGGAGTCCAGTTCATCACCGGTCCCTTCGAAGAGGGTTTGTTGTTCCAGGTCGCGGACAGCTACGAGAAGGTTTCACCGAGCCAAAGCCTCCGCCCCGCGGTAACCGTGGGAGCCTAGGCGGCGGTCGCATTTGTTGATTGGATGGAGGTAGTCCGATGCCTAATTACATGTATGTTTCACTTCAAGACGATGACAAGATATTGGTTTTCGCCATGGACTCCGGGACCGGCAAATTAACCCCCAAAGCAGATGTGCCGTTAGCCGGCGGACCATCCGCTTCGGCGGTCAGCCCCGATAGAAAGACCTTTTACGTGGGTCACCGCAACAGTCAAGAGATTTCCAGTTGGAGGATGGACCCAGACACCGGAGGACTTACGCAGATCAACAAGGTGCCGGTTGAGGCCGCTCCCACTTTTCTGTCCACAGACCGCAACGGCCGCTTCCTGCTTTCCGCCTACTATCAAGGCGCCCACGTGGCGGTACACCGGACCGGGGATGATGGGTCTCTTAGTGACCCACCCATCGTTTGGCTGGAAACCGCGCCCGCCGCCCACGCTATCCAGACCGACCGGTCAAACAAGTTCGCCTTCGTCCCCCACATCGCCCGCATGAACGATAGCGTGATGCAGCCTCCCGGAGATGTGCTTGGACCCAACACGATCTTCCAGTTCAGGTTCGACGACAAAACCGGAGACCTTACCCCCAACTCACCTCTAAAGGTGGAGCAGAAAGAATTCCTTGGTCCCCGCCATTTTTGCTTTCATCCAGACCTGGACGTCGTCTACTTCTCCGACGAACAGGGAGGCAGCGTGACCGCCTATCGCCTAGACCCTTCCGCCGGAACCCTATCGGCTTTCCAAACCATAACCACTCTGCCTGAGGGTTTTTCGGGAAGAAACACCTGCTCCCAGATTCAAATCTCCCCGTCCGGGAGATTCTTATACGTTCCTAACCGGGGCCACAACAGCATCGCCGGTTTTTCCGTGGACGCCGCTTCCGGACGGTTGACTGGCATCGGGCAAGTGGAGACCGAAGCTGTTCCCAGTGCGTTCAGCTTGGACCCCGAGGGCGCTTTTCTCTTCGCAGCCGGTTCGGAGTCGGACCGTTTAGCTTCCTACCGGGTCGATGCCGCTACTGGTGAGCTAACTCCCCTTGAAACTTATCCGGTGGGCAAGCGGCCCATGGGAGTGCTGATCGCAAACCTTGGGGGATAGTCTCGCCGCACTGACTCAGATGGATGGGCAGATGTGAGCGTCTGCTAGCCAGGGCTTGCCGGTCAAATATTTCACAAGTTTAGGAGTAATAGGATGAAAGTGGAGAACAAGCTGAAAGAGATGGGGTTGGAATTGCCCGCCGCTGGGTCGCCGCCGCCGGGCCGCGCGGGTGCGGTCAAAGTTGGCAACATTCTGTTCGTGGGCGGGCACACGGCCGGGCAGGAACATAAAGGCAAGCTGGGCGCGGATATCACTGTGGAGCAGGCTTATGATGCGGCGCGGCAAGCCTGCCTATCCTGTTTGGCCGATGTAAAAGCCGCCATTGGAGACTTGGACAACGTGAAGCGGGTGGCCAAGCTGCTGTGCATGGTCAACTGCACCCCGGATTTTGGACAACAACCCGCGGTCGCCAACGGAGCAACCGACCTACTTAGTGAGCTTTACGGCGACTCCGGAGCCCATGCCAGGTCCGCCGTGGGCATGGCCTCGCTTCCCAACGGCGCGTGCATCGAGATCGAGATGATCTTGGAGGTCGCGGACTAGCCCCGGTACAAGAACCCCAAAGCCTGCGCAGCTTGGGAACCAAAACGGCCGAAGGGGACGTGCTACCGGGGCGGCTCATCTTTGAGGCCAAAGCCAGTGACTGGAACTAACACGGTTTCGCCTTCTTGAATAACGCCTTGGCTGGCTAATACTTCGAGTCCAGCGAACGCCACCGCCGAGGTCGGTTCGGCGAAGATACCTTCCTGTTCCGCCAGATCTCTTTGCATTACCAGGATGCTCGATTCCTCGACCGCCACGGCGGACCCAGCGGTTAGCCGGAGTATCTCCATGATCTGCCACAGACGGGATGGCGCCGCTATGGAGATGCCCCCGGCGACCGTCGTAGTGGCGGCTTCAGGACTCCAGTCTTCGCCATTGAAGGCGGCGACCAAAGGCATGACGCTTCGGGACTGAACGCAGTGGAGCCGGGGTATCTTCTCGATGTAACCCGAGGCTAGCAGTTCGTTGAACCCATTGAACGCCCCGATCAAAAGGGACCCGTTGCCCACGGGAAACACAACGTGGCCGGGCAGCCTATCGTCAAACTGTTGCACCACCTCGTAGGCGAAGGCCTTGGTGCCCTCCGCGAAGTATGGGCTCATCATATGAGACGCATATACCAGATCATGCTGTTGGGAGTAGGTTATGGCCGCTGCCGTGACGGCTTCTCTGGAACCTTCAATAGGGTGCACTTCCGCGCCATAGGCCCTGATCTGGCGGAGCTTTGCCTCGGGGGCGCCGGCGGGCACGAATATATGAGACTTGATGCCGGCGCGGGCTGAATAGGCCGACACCGATGCCCCGGCATTACCCGACGAGTCTTCCACCAACTCGGTCACCCCATGCTCCCTGGCGACTGACAGCATCGTGGCGGCGCCCCTGTCCTTAAAGGACCCCGTCGGGTTCAGGAATTCCAATTTTGCGTACAATTGATGCAGAGGCAGACGTCCGCCCAGCGTGGTCAGAATGACGCAGGGGGTGTCCCCCTCCCCTAGGGACACTTTAGAAGCGATATCGTGCACTGGCGTGGGTATCTCATAACCACT
>JACZYV010000173.1:0-5996 GCA_022570905.1 Chloroflexota bacterium | reverse complement strand
GGGAACCCGGCTTTACTACCGTTCGTGGTGAGCCCCGTCGAACCACCACTGCGCCGCAGCCAAGGTCCTTCGACGGGGCTCAGGACGAACGGAAGACGTTAACTGTGATTTCCAAGCCCCGTAGTAGGAATGGACCAGACATGCCTTCTAATCTAGTCGCGGCTACCGTACGCCAGGGACTTTTCACCCGTATCGTTGGCCGGCGGCTGCTGTATTACCCGGAGCTTTCTTCGACCATGGACGAGGCGGCCAGGTTGGGCGAGGGCGACGCCGAAGAGGGCGCGGTGGTGGTGGCCGAGGTGCAGACCGCGGGCCGGGGACGGCAGGGGCGCAGTTGGGTATCCCAGCCGGGCAACATTCTTGTTTCAGTTTTGTTCCGTCCCACGCTGGAAGCATTGCCGTTCATCAGCATCATCGGCGGGATAGCGGCGGCCCGGGCGGTCCGGAAAGTCACCGGCCTAAACCCCAAGATCAAGTGGCCAAACGACCTGCTCATCGGTGGACGGAAAGCCGCCGGCATCTTGGCCGAGAGCGCCATCGCCGGGGATACCGTATGGTATGCTGTGCTCGGCGTAGGCATAAACGTGAGCCTGGATATGGATACCGGGCAAGCCGGGGAGATATCCTCCTTCGCCACCAGCGTCAACGCCGCCGCCGGCTGGGAAGTTCCCAGGGAAGACCTGCTGCGCCAATTCCTAATGGACCTGGACGCCCTTTACCTGGAGTTGGGCCAGGGCAAATCGCCCATCGAAGAGTGGCAGGACCTGCTGGAGACCACCGGCCAACGCCTGATGGCAACCTGGGGAGACGACACCTACACCGGCGTGGCGGAGGGTACCGATGAATTGGGTAACCTGCTCCTGCGCCAGGACGACGGCTCCCTGCTAACCCTGACCGCGGGCGACGTCACGCTCACCGATCATTGAGCTTTATTAGCTTTTACGGGTATCCCGATTCCGATAGGCATAAAATGTCCCTTACCCATCGCAAGGGGAAAGGTTAGGTCCGACGAAGTCGCGACTCTCGACATAGCCGGAGATGGGGGCCGCCCCCAGGAGTACAAATGCTGGAATCACTTAGCCTAGAAGGCAGATCGGTCGTCATCACCGGCGGAGGCACGGGCCTCGGCCGGGCGATGGTGCGGGACATGGCCCGCGCCGGAGCGGACCTGGTCATCGCCGGCCGGCGCACGGGCCCCATCGAAGAGGCGGCCGCCGAGGCAGAGAGCCTGGGCGTCAACGCCATCGCGGTTGCGACCGACGTCACCGATTCGGCCCAGGTGGCCAATCTGATGAAGTCCTGCCTGGACCGGTTCGGCAAGATCGACGTGCTGTTCAACAACGCCGGGGCGGTCTCGGACAACGTCCGCAAGCCCATCTGGGACCTGACCGACGAGGAATGGGACCGGATCATGAAGGTTAACCTCACCGGCGCGTTCTACTGCGCCCGGGAGGTCTCCCAGACCATGGTGGACCAGGGAGGCGGCAAGATAATCAACGTGGCCTCCGGGTTCGGGATGCGGGGCGGCCGGGAGATCTACATCTACTGCTGCAGCAAGGGCGGCATGATCCAGCTCAGTAGAGTCCTGTCCTTCAACCTGGCCCGTTACGGCATAACGGCCAACACCATCGTGCCCGGCTTCGTGCCCACCGGGGCGACCGACACCATGTCCGCCAGCCTGCCTCGGGGAGGCGAGTTTCTTCCCACCGGCAAACTGGGCAAGCCCGCCGACTTTGGCCCGCTGGCCGTCTACCTGGCCTCGGCGGCTTCGGATTACATGACCGGTGAGATGATAATCGCCGACGGCGGTGGGCTGGCGGCGGGGATAAATCCCACGGGCCACGCTCCGGTCATCCCTCTGGAAGCCTAGTAAAAACATAATCATCCCAGGGCCAACTTCTTGGCCCTGGTCTCAGGAGCACATCGATGCCGGTCCTACCCGAATACGACCTCACTGGCAAAACGGCCATACTGGCGACCTCCGGCGGGCGCGAGGCCCCCTTCTTGGGGCAGGCTCTGGTGGAGGCTGGGGCCAGCGTTTTCGCCGTGGCCCGGACCCAGACGCTCCTGGACGCGGTGCTGGCATCCCTGCCCCCAGGCTCGGGTGGCGCGGTGATGGACGCCGGCGTTCCCGATAGCGCCAAGAGCGTCATGGAGCAGTTCGACCGGACCCACGACAAGGTGGACATACTGGTCAATGACCCCCGCAGCATGTACGCCAAGCCCCTGGAGGAGATCAGCGCCGACGAGTGGGACGCCGTGCAGACCCGCAACGCCAAAGCCCCTTTCCTGCTCTCCCAACAGGTGCTGCCCCGCATGGCCAAGGCCGAGTACGGCCGGGTGGTGAACATGATCTCGGAACTCGCCGAACGGGGCATGATCAACGGCTCGGCCTTCGCCGCCAGCCAGGCCGCCGTTTTGGCCCTGACCCGTTCCCTCGCCGTGGAATGGAGCCGGTTCAACATCAGGATCAACGCCATCGGCACCGGACTGATGGACACCGAGGGCCAATCGCTGGAGGCCCAGCAGGAAGAATTGGCGGTCCGCTACACCCCCCTTCGGCGCAAGGGCAAACCCAGCGACATCGGCCCACTGCTGGTCTACCTCTGCTCCGAGTCCTGCGATTACTCAACCGGACAGCCGATATACATAGACGGCGGCCTGAACGCGCACCCATAGGCTTCGCTTGCGGTGAGAACCACCCCATCCACCGCACCCTCCATTCTTGGAAGTAGCTCCTGGGCTGATGTACAATATCGGGAGTTATTGGGCGTCTCATACCGCCGTTGATTTCAATCGAGACGTCCTTATTTATTTGTCCCGTATTCCGGCTTTTTGACATGTACCGCCAACCGGCACAATCAACCAATACCGTTTCCCGCCTGCAGGGCATGCACGACTTGCCGGAAGACGCCTTGCGCCAAAAACAGGGATTGCAGGACCGGCTGTGCCAGCTCTTGAACGGCTACGGCTACCGGCAGTTGGAGACCCCGGTCCTCGAGCCAACCGAGCTTTTTCTGAGGAAGTCGGGCGGGGAGTTGGCCTCCCAGTTGTACAGTTTCACCGACGCAGGCAGTAATTCGGTCAGTCTGCGTCCTGAGTTCACCTCGCCCATCATGCGGCACTACCTGGAGAATGCGGCCAACATCACCCTGCCGGCGCGTTGGCAATACTGCGGGCCGGTATTCCGGTTCGACGTATCCCACCCAGAAGCCAGCAGCCAGTTCACCCAGGTGGGCGGTGAACTCATCGGTTCTTCGGAGATCGCGGCCGACGTGGAGCTCCTGAATCTCGCAGTGGCCGTGCCCAGCCAGTTGGGACTGGACGGCTGGGTCCTGCAGCTTGCCGACCTGGACATTCTCGACAGCCTGTTGGAGCCGGTGGGCGTCTCCGAGCGGGCCCGGTCCTTCATCATCCAGAGCATGCCCCGGCTCAGGGAAGGGCGTTCCGCGGTGCCCGGATTACTGGAAGAAGGACGCCGCCTGCACCTCGTCGGCGGGTCCAACGGTTCCATCGCCTCTGGTGACGTTGATTCAGAAGACGCCGCGCTGCGTCAGGCGGTCCAGGGCCTGAATGACACCCAGGCAAGGTCAGTCTTGCTGGGCCTGCTGCAATGGAACTCGGCCGACCAGCTTGGCCAGCGCACCCCCGAAGATGTGGTGGAGCGTATGCTTCAAAAGATCAGGGGGACCGACAACGAAGAAAAGCTTCGCCAGGGTCTGGAACTCGCCAGCGACCTG
The DNA here is from genome assembly GCA_022570905.1 of Chloroflexota bacterium. Classification (GTDB taxonomy): domain Bacteria; phylum Chloroflexota; class Dehalococcoidia; order Lucifugimonadales; family UBA3495; genus UBA9611. The sequence continues at coordinate 2,256 of JACZYV010000173.1, read as the reverse complement.
GCGGTGATCAAGGGCGAGCCTGGACCGGCGCTTCAGTCGGTTAAGAAAACCTTGGCGTCGGCCGGGGCCAACCAGGACGCCGTCGGCCGTCTCTCAGAGGTGATCAGTCTGATGTCCCATGGGCCGGACATAAAGGGCCAGGTCGTATTGGACTTCGGCCTGGTGCGCGGCCTCGCCTACTACAACGGCGTGATCTTCGAGGTCAGCCACCCCGGTTGGCCCGGGACACTGGGCGGCGGAGGCCGTTACGACACACTTTCCAGGGCGCTTGGTGGCGGCGACGCCGTTCCGGCCCTGGGCTTTGCCTATAACCTGGACGCGCTCATCACTATCGGTGCGAGTTAGGCCAGGCCATGGTTGATATAGACAGGAATAAGAACCAAGGGCAGGGATTGCTGCGCATCGCGCTGCCCAGCGACGGCGAATTATACGAATCGACCCTCAGCTTCATGAGGGCTTGCGGACTGCCCGTTTCCCGGCCCAACTCCCGGCGTTATACCGGCTCGGTCCCCGCCATCCCAGGGGTGGAGGTGCTGTTCCAGCGCACCGCCGATGTCACCCAGAAGGTGGAGGAGGGCAGCGCGGAGCTGGGCGTGACCGGCCTGGACCGGGTATTGGAATACCGCAACGACGAGGCGCGGGCGTCGGTGTTGATCGAAGACCTGGAATACGGCCGCTGCGAGTTTGTCATGGCGGTGCCCGATTCCTGGATGGACGTGACCTCCCTTTCCGATCTGGCCGACCTGGCCCTGGAATTTCGTCAAGAGGGCAAGCAGCTACGAATCGCCACCAAGTACCCCCGGCTGCTGCGGGGCTACCTTTACGACCGGGGCATCAACTATTTCACACTGGTTCCGGCCAGCGGCGCCATGGAAGCAGCCCCGGCCGCCGGTTATGCCGACCTGATCGCCGACCTAACAGCCACCGGGGCCACGCTCCGGGAGAACCAACTGAAGACATTGGACGAGGGCACCATCCTGGCCTCCCAGGCATGTCTCATCGCCAACCCGGTATTGATCTCGAAGTCAGGGGAGGCCTTGGCCTTGGCCCGTTCCATCGTCGAACTCATGGAGGGCCACCTGAGGGCCGAGCCTTACTACCGAGTCACCGCCAACGTGCGGGCGTCATCGGCGGAGGAGGTCAGTTCAACGGTGCTGGCCCGTCCCGACCTGGCCGGACTGCGCGGCCCCACCGTTGCCAGGGTCTACAACGTCGAGGAGCAGGACTGGTATAACGTGAGCCTGCTGATCAAGAAGGACCAGCTGCTGGAAGCGGTGGACCACCTGCGGGACTGCGGGGCAATCGACGTGGCCGCCTCCCAACTGAGCTACCTCTTCGACGGCCACTCCCAGGCCTACCAAAACCTATTTGGCGGTGACGCCAAAGACTAAAATTGATCGGCCGAGGCCCGTCCGGGTTCCGACGGGTTTCCTACGGGATCTCGGTGGATATATAGATAATGCCAAACCTACCGATGCACATATATCTAGCCGACCAGGTTGCCGAGCAGTTGGACCGAAGCTACGTCTTCGACCACCTGGGCAGCTATTACCTGGGATCCACCGCCCCCGACATCCGGGCCATGACCAAGTGGCCCAGGGAGCAGACCCACTTCGCACCCCTTTCGGTGGAGGAGGTCGGCACCGGGACCAAGGCCATGTTCCGCATGCACCCGGAATTGCAGGAGGACATGTCGCCGGCGTCCAGGGCGTTTCTGGCCGGCTACGTCGGCCACCTGGCGGCGGACGAGGTCTGGATCACCAGCGTGTTCCGGCCCCACTTCGATACCGCGGAAGATAGCCGTCTGACCGACGACCAGATCGAGGCCAACATCTGGGACCGGGCGATGCAGTTGGACTTGGACCGGCAAGCCCTGCCCCAGATCAACGGGGATTCCCACCCTGAAAAGTGGCTGGCCTGCTCCGAACATGACGTGACCATGCCATTCTTTGAAGACGGGCTGCTAGCCGAGTGGAAGGACCGTGTCGGGCGGTTCCAAGTCTGGGAATTCACCTGGGACCGGTTGAAAGGCGCACTGAACCGGCTGTATCGTGATGATGAGGATGTGCAGCGGACCGTGGAGAAATTCCTAGAAGGCATGCCCCGCAGCCTGGAGCAGGTCTACGAGAAGGTCCCGGAAGCGGAGGTCTCTGCCTACCAAGAGCGGGCCCTGGCCGCGACCATCGCCCAGGTCCGTGAATTCGTGCCGGACTAGACAGAACACAAGCACAGAGAAGATTGGAGAAACCTGTTGGC
>JACZYV010000027.1:0-21870 GCA_022570905.1 Chloroflexota bacterium | reverse complement strand
GCTGGCGGCCGTGACGACCCGCCGCGAAATCGCTGAAGCGTTCACGCAACGTCTCCATTTCAATACCTACGGTGGCAATCCCGTGAGCATGGCGGCAGGGCTGGCCGTCCTGGAGGTCATTGAGGAATTGAATTTGCGCAATGTTGTCGGCGGCGGACTGATCGAGACCGAAGAGAGGCATCTCAACCTTTAACCCTTTCACCGTAAATGTGGCCAAACCGATTCCCTGAAGATCTCCGTTGGAATCCACCCAAACCGGCCGGTCCGCGTAGTCGTAGGAACGAGCGCTGGGGCTGTCGGCAATGTCGACGAAGCGGGTGCCGTCGTTAAACGCCAGGCCGTACCACGGTACCCAGTCATTGCCGGGCTTCTGGACGCCCTTTTGGAAGAGCTCGTTGTTGTCAAAGGCCGGCCCGTTGGCCACGTCCGCCCGGGTGTCTTGAAACTCCTTGAGCGTCGGGGAATTGTTCCCCGGGGGATTCCAAGTCGGGTCCCAGGTAAACCGGTTTTTATGCTGGCAGGAACGTTGGCAATGGCCGTGGCCTCCAGACCCTCTTTCCAGCCGTTCCAGAACCAGCCGATTTGATGAAGATCGACGTCCACCTCGAGGTGAGTGAGCCCAACGGCGTCGTCGGTGCCGTCGCCGTTGTCATCGAAGTCGGGCGGGTCGGCCACCAGGGCCACGGACTTCTGAATCTGGCGCCAGGTGTCTTCCGTGGTCCCGGCATCGAAGAGGTTGGGGATCTTGACCCAGAAATCCGGCGGGTTCTGCAGTTGGCCGAAAATCGTGCCCATAAATTGGGACACGTGAATGAGCTTGAAGCTGGTGGAATTGACCCAGGCCGGGCGGAACTCCATGATGTCCAAAGTGTCCTGATCGCTCTGGGTCAGGCCGAGGAAGTCAGATTCGCGAATGTAGTCAAAGCCGTTGCTGGGCGTGGTCCCGTCGGAGAAACGTGAGGGGGTTGGCTCCGCTACTTCGTCTGCAGTCACCAAGGCCTGAAGCGCCGAATCGTTCCGCACCAGGAGGAGGGAAAGGACGTTCTTCACGGTGTGCAAGCGGCCGCTGTCGTTCTGATAACGTAATTCATAGATGCGGACAAATCCGGTTCTCTGAAGCATGGCGAAGTCGTCGTTGGTGGGACCCGTGAGCTGGTCGTTCTGGTCGGACCCCGTTTCCCAGATGGACACTTGAGAGTCGTTGTACACCACATTGTTTGTGAGGGCGTTTCCATCCACCCAGCCGAGCTGGTCCAGGTCCACATCGAGGGTGTAGTGCTCCCGGCCCACTTCCACGGATCGGGTACCCACTTCCCGCAGGAAGGTCACGTCGAAATATTCGGTAACTGACACGGACTGGGTCGGATTGGTGGGATCTACGACCTGCCGGGTGCCCACGGGCTCGAGCACCGTGCGGGTCTGAATGCTCAGGATGGGCGACACCAGGGGCGCCACTCCGTCCGCCAACGCCGCCGCGGCCGTGAGGAACACGTCGCCCGCGGCCTCCAAAAAGATGGCGTCGTCGTCGCCCACCGTCTCACCCAAGGCCACCAATTGCGCCTGCCCGCTGAGCAGGATGTTGCCGCCCGGGTCGTCCCCGGCGTTCGCCTGGTCCACGCCGGCGTGGAACGAGATAGTGTTTTGGGAGGCCACCGTGCCGAAGAGGTTCATGGCCTCGTCTTCCACGCCGGTCACGTTGATGTCGTCATAGGCGTTGACCAAAACCATGGAGTCGGCCGCCCGGCTCTCCAGACTGCCGCCGATAGAAACATTCACGGCGTCAATTTGCAAAAGCTGCCCGGCGCTCACCAGGGCACGGCTGACTTCCGTTCCCTTCAAGATGAAGACGTCGCCGGTGGCGTCGATGCTGACGGTGGAATCAGGCGCCCGGCTGATGATGACGCCGTTGAGAGCGACAAACACGTCGCCCACGGGAGAGATGTCGATCAAATCGTTGGCGTTGAGGAGCCCCGTGACCGTGAGGCTGCCGCCGGTGGTCGTGGAAATCTTCACCTCGGGCAGGTCCGTACCGATGGTCAAGGCGCCGCTATTGGGATCGGTGAGGCGGAACACGTTCCCCACCATGCCCTGGATGTCGATTCCCCCGTCGCCCACGAGGGTCACTTTGCCATGGGTGCTGGTGTCCAACAGCCCGCCGCCCAGGTAGACGCCCTTGCCGTCTTCATCCAGCTTGATGGAGCCGTCCTGATTCGTTTCGAACCGCACGACATTGATGGTGATGCTCTTGCCGTTGCCGTTGACGCCGCCCGCGATGAAAAGCTCGTCGTCCACTTCGATGACCGTGTCAACAAGAACCTGGCCGCCGTCGGTGAAATCGGCCGGGTCGCCCCGGGCGTCAATCCGCAGGTCCGCCCCGATGCCTTCGGCGAAGAGATTGCCCATGAGGTGAATGTCGTCGGCGGTGTGGATGTCGATTTCGTAGGAAACGTTGCCATCGTCATTGGGGGTGGTGGTGGCCACCGTGCGCAGGAAACTGCCGGAACTTAAGCCCAGGGAGCGGGTCATGGGCGTGCCCGTGGTGGTCACCTGGATGGTGCCTGACGCCTGAACCGATCCGGCTCGCAAAATGTCTGCGCCCACGGCATCGGCGTTGCCGGCGTCCACGTCGCTCTGGTTGCTGACGCCCAAACCACCCACCTCGATGGTGCTGACCGCGTCGATGGTGACATCGGAGCCCGTGCCAATGATGTTCCCGCTGTTGGCAATGCCGGCGTAGAGGGCGCCGACGATATTGATGTCGGTGGCGGAGTCAAAGTCAATGAGGCTGTTGGCGGCCGTGGTGCGGACCTCGGAAGCGGCGTTCACCTGGATATTGATGCCGCCCAAAAGATGAATCTTATCCGGCGCTTGCACCAGCACGCCCAATTGGGTGCGAACACCCTGATCCAGTTCCTCCCCGCCAAGAACGACAGCGCCTACAAGAGACTGGACGCGGATTTCCTGCGGGCCGGTGGCCGTGACGCCGTCAAAACCATTCGCGGGCTCGTCCAGATCCAAGCTGACGTCTACTCCGGCTTCAAGGGTGTTAAAGACGGTTACATCGCCCTGTCCCTCAATTTTCAAGGAGCCCTCGACCTTGATGTCAGCGGCAATATCGATGCCGCCCACGGTGGACTGGATGAACACTTCGGGTTCGTCCGTGGGGGTTTCGGCCTCGTCCGCGGTGCTCCAGATCACGCCTTGAATGTTCACGGTGCCGCCCCGGATGTCCAGGACGTTTTTGCCTTCGATCTTGTCCAGGTAGGTGGTGAAGCTGCTGTCGGTGGCGGTGAAAGACAGGTCGCTCTTCATGATCCCGTCCCACAGGCTGTGACGGTCCTCCTCGGGCTTCAGGGATGGGTAGGTGTGGTACTTCATGCCGTCGGGTTCTTTGTACCGTTCAGCGCCAAAGGACAGGGCCAGGGTTAGCACCTCCCCGTACACCGGCTGCCCGTTGCTCCGGGCCTCGGCGATGACGTCCATCCCATCCTTGGCGGTGACGTGGACGAAGTACATACCCGTTCCGGCCCGCTCGGCCATGCGGACCACGTTGCGGAAGGCGAAGTCCTCCACGTCCTTGGAATGGATCAGGTGCACGTTGTGGTAGTCCCAGATGCCCCGTTGCTGGGCCATCAGGTAGTTGTACATCACCAGTTCGTCGTCCTCGCCGTGGACGGCCAGCACGCCCCCGTGGCGGGTGATCTGCTGCATCAGGTCGTACAGCCGGCCGGTGTCTATCCGGCCGATGGGCGTGAGGCTGGTGCCTGAGGCGCCGGGGGGACGTATATTGGTGGTGAATATCTTCACGCTGGGAAACCCCGCCGCGACCAGTTCGCCGAACCGGGCTATGGAGTCGGGAGTGTTGGAATTGCGGTAGATGCAGTGGGTGGAGTAATCGGTGTAGGCTTGGCCCTGCCAGACCGACATGTAATCGTGGATGCCGGCGGCCAAGTCGCCTTCATTGGGCACCGGAGCAAAATCAACCACGGTGGTGGTCCCGCCCCAGATGGCGCCCAGGGAATGCACGGCGGGTCCAGCGTTGGGCGTGCCGGGCACTGATTCCCGGGCGCCGGGCTGCAGGTTGGCGGCGGCGTGGGCGTGGGCTTCGACACCGCCTGGGACCACGATCCTGCCGGCGGCGTCGATCAGCCTGACACCCTCGGTGGGCAGGACTCCGGGCATGGCGACGGCGGCGATCTTCTCGCCTTCCAAACCGATATCCCAGTCGCCCACACCGGCGGTTGTGACCACTTTGCCGCCTGTAATCACCGTATCAATCATGGCGCGGCTCCTTCATGGCCCGTGAATATGGCCGAATAAGAATGGCGCTTGGCCCTACGTTATGTCATGAAGGGCCGAAGACGGGGACATTCTAGCACCATGTTCGAGCCCAGATGGGCAAGAACATGAAGGCGGACTTGGAAAGCGGCGGCTAACCGGCCTCTACTGCCAGCTTTTGGCCTTGGGCAGATGGTCCATGGCGGGCATGGGCTCCACGTGCTGGGTCACTATGTTCATGACGCCATCCCGCCTGGAGACCTGGCCGCGGATGATCAGCAGCGGCTCCTTGATGACCTGACGGTACTTGGCGAACTCGCTGGGCCACACCACCAATGGGATGTGGCCGAACTCATCTTCCAGCGTGAGAAAGACCGCCTTGGCCAGGGGCCGTTGCCGGCGTATCACCAGTCCGGCCACGGTGACGATGTCGCCGTCGGCCTTGGCATCGATGTCGCGGCTGGATAGTATCCCCGGTCTCAGATGGGGCCGGGCCAAGGCCATCAGGTGACCCTTCGGGTAAAGACCCAAGATGCGGTATTCCTCGCCCATGGTCTCCCACTGGCTCTGCTCGGGCAGTTCCGCCATGTCCTGTTCCACGGGCAGCGGCAGGGGCTGCTGCGTGTTGATGGGCCGATAGCGCAGACCCACCTCCCACAACGCCTGCCGGCGGCCCGTTTTTCCCGCAGTCCCTGTTGTTCCTATAATCTCTGCCGTTAATGCATCAAAGGCCCCGGCGGTCACCAGGTTCTCAATGGCCTCCCGCTGCAGTCCGGTGCGTTCCATGGCGTCGGCCAGGCTCTTGAACGGCCCTCCCCGGTCCCTGGCCGCCACCGCCTGGGACGCCGCTGCGTCTCCCATCCCGCGGACGTAGCGCAGCCCCAGCAAGAGGGACTCGTCCTTGATGACGCATCGCTCCCGGCTGTGGTTGATGTCGGGGTTCAAGACGGTGATGCCGTGGCGTTTGGCGTCTTCCTTCAGGGTCTCGGTGTTGTAGAAACCCATGGGCTGCTGGTTGAAGATGGCGACGTAAAATTCCAATGGGTAGTAATACTTGAGCCAGGCCATGTGGTAGGCGGTTGCGCCAAAGGCGAAGGCATGGGACTCGGGAAACATGTAGTGGCCGTTGAACTTCTTGAAGATCCGCTGGGCGGCGTCCTCCGGGACACCCAGCCCAGCGGCCCCGTCCCGGAACTTCTCCCAGTAGTGGCGTATCAGTAGATCGTTGTTGCGCCGCCCGAAGGCCCGGCGCAGTTGGTCGGCCTCCAGCCCCGTGAAACCGGCCACGTCCATGGCCACCCGGTTCACCTGGTCTTGGAACAGGATGATACCCAGGGTCCGCTCCAGGGCCCGCTGCTCCAGGGGGTGGTCATAGTCCCAGGCGATGCCTTCGGAACGGCGTTGGATGAACTGGGTAACGCCGTCGTTCACGCCCACGCCGGGCCGCACGGCGCCCACCTCGTAGGCCATGTCGGTCAGGTTCCAGGGCTTGATGCGGGGCACGGTCTGCATCTGGGCGGCCGACTCCACCTGGAAGACGCCGATGGTGTCGGCCCGGTGCATGGTCTCGTAGACGGCCCGGTCGTTGAAGTCGATGCGGCTCAGGTCGATGTAATTGCCCTCCCGCTCTTCGATCATCAGCAGGCATTCTTGCATCTGAGACAGCGCGCCCAGGGCCAGGAAGTCGATCTTCACGAACCCGGCATGGGCGATGCTGTCCTTGTCCCAATGGCAGATGTAGCGGCCGGCGATGGCCGCCTGCTGCACCGGCACGATGTCGATGAGGGGCGATGAGCTGATGATCATGCCGCCGGGGTGTTGGGCCAGGTACTTGGGAAAGCCGTCCAACTGGGCCGCCATCTCGATCAGGTCCCGCCAGCCCGGCGCGTCCACCTTGTCCCGGTACTCGGGCAGTTGGAGCATCTCCAGTTCCAGTTCCTTGGCGTCGTGGGAGTCGACCCGCTTGGCCAGCTTGTCCACGCCCTGGGCGGGCAGGCCCAGGGCCTTGCCCAGGTCTCGGATCGCGCCCTTCATCTGGTAGGTGCTGATCATGCCGGTTAAAGCGGCCCGGTCCCAGCCCCACTTCCGGTGCACCCGGAGGATCAGTTCCTCCCGGATGTTGCGGGGAAAGTCCAGGTCTATGTCGGGCACCGAACCCAGGTCGTCGGACAGGAACCGGTCCAGGGACAGGTTGTATTCCAGCGGGTCGATGTGGGAGAGGCCGATCAGATAACCCACCAGCATGGCCACCGACGAGCCCCGTCCCCTTCCCGGCGGGCGTTCCTCCAGGGGTATCTCGGCGTCGCTCAGGCCCATCTCGATCATGATCTGCCGGGCCATCTGGATGATCTCGTAGTAGATCAGGAAGAATCCCGCCAGGTTGTGTTTCTCGATCAGCCGGAACTCCTCTTGTAAACGGTCTTGTACTTTTTGCCGGTCTTGGGCCGTCTGGTTGGCGCCGCCGTAGCGGCGCTGGGCAGCCTGGCGGCACAGGTCTTCCAGATGGCTCTGGGGAGTGGCGCCCTGGGGGACCGGGTAGTCCGGGAACTTGTAGGCCAGGTCCTTGGTCAGGTCGAAGGAACAGCGCTCGGCGATGCGGAGGGTGTTCTTGATGGCCTCAGGGCATCGGGAGAACAGGGCGGCCATCTCCTCGGGAGATTTGAGATAGAACTGGTTGTTGGCCCGGCGTTCTTTGTGGGTCTCCTCCAGGCTGCGGTTGTGCTTGATGGAGACCAGGGCGTCCTGCAGCCGGTGGCGTTCCGGCACGTGGTAGTGGACGTTGTTGGTGGCCACCGTGCCGACGCCCAGCTTGCGGGCCAGGTCGATGAGCCGCCGGTTGCGGCTGGTGTCTCCCTGCACCAGGTTCTGCTGCAGTTCCACGAACACGTTGTCCGTGCCGAACCAGTCCAGGTACTGCCTCAGTTGGGTCTCGGCCTCGGCGTAGCGGCCCTCCGTCAAGAGGCTGGGCACCCGCCCCGCGCGGCAGCCGGTCAACAGGATCAGGCCATGGACCCGTTCGGGCAGATACTTCAGGTCCAGGGCGGGGTTTCTGCGGTCGCTGGAGATGTAGGAGTAAGAGATGAGGTTGGAAAGCTGGCTGTAGCCCTCCTGGTTCTCCGCCAGGAAGGTCAGGTGGGAGCCGTCCTTACCGTCCTCCCCATCTTTAATAGTCATCTCCACGCCGGTGATGGACTGAATATCGAGGGTCTTGGCCACCTGGGCGAAGTGCATGGCCCCGCACAGGTTGTCGTGGTCGGTCAGGGCCAGCGCGCGGTGCCCCAGATCACGGGCGCGCACCAGCAGGTCCTCCACGGAGGAGGCCCCTTCCTGGAAGGAATAGTTGCTGTGGCAGTGTAGTTCGGCGTACATGGAATAGAGCTGTCAGCTTTCAGCAGTCAGCTTTTTTGGGGTTCTTAACATGGTTTATATCTCTGGGGTGGCAGTTGCAAAGGGGCGAAAATCCCCCTAGCCCCCTTTACGAAAGGGGGGACTGGTGTTATTTGTCCTGAAGATGGCAGTGATAGCACACGAAATTTTCCAGTTTCTTGCTAAGCAAACCAAGAAAAACTATTCGCCAACTAGGTCACCCCCCTTTCGTAAAGGGGGGCAGGGGGGATTTCAGCGCCTCCGCCACAAACCAAACAACCGCATCCAAGTCATCTGCCACCTGCGAGTTGGTGAACCGGAGCACTCGCAGTCCTTGGCTCTTCAATGACTCATCCCGGTGGGCGTCGTTCTGAGCGTGGATACGGTCTTGATGCTGCGAGCCATCCACCTCCACCACCAATCTGGCTGCAGGGGCATAAAAGCCACAATATAGTTTCCTATAGGCTTTTGCCGATAGAACTGCACACCATGGAGCTGCTTCCTGCGTAACCGCGACCAAAGCAGCCGCTCACACTCAGTCATTTCCGAGCGCAAACGCCGGCCGGTGGGCTTCAAATTGCTTCTGTATCTAAGCATCTTTCATGCGACCCTCCCCGTTTCATCGCTGACCGCTGTTAGCTGACAGCTATCACCCCCCTTTCTGCCAGTACCATTGGGCGTTTAGCTGGTCCCGGAAGATGGTTAGGCGGCGTTCGTCTTGGGTGGTTATCTGGTAGTAGCGGCGGGATATGGGACGCTCACGCCACCATTCGTCATCCACCTGCCATAGGTCGTTGATCGCGGTGACAGCCAGCGAGGCGGCCGCCAGGCTTCGGCCCCCTTGTGCCAGCCGGCGGGAACGGGTTGGGCGGCTGGAGCGGGCGGGCGGCAGGGTAACGGAGACCGGCCGCTCCAGCCCGTCCTCAACAACCTCTATGGGGACCGGCAGGTTCAGAGAGCGAAACTGCAGGCTCTGGTTTACGGCCCCAGACGTTGCGGGCGTTAGGGCCTTGGGGGTTACGGCCTTAGGGGTTACGGATCGAAGGGGACCAGCGCCTGGCGTCTTTCTGGTATGCGCGACCACGGCTCTATCTCCTTCATCTGGTAGATGGGCGGTTTGCCGCCAAACAGGGCTTCCAACTGACGCATCATCTCCTTCAGTTGCTCCTGCTTGCGGACGTCGGAGAAGAGGTTGGCCTGGATGCCCGACTCGCCGGTGAACCCGGCCAGGGTGAGCTTCATGTCCTCCAGCGGTCCGGGCAGGGTCACGCTGTCCAGCCGGCTTTTCAAGGCGAACAGGGCCCGGTCTTTACTGCCCAACGCCTCTTTGAACCCGAAGCGTTTCACCCAGGGCGGCAGCCGGTACACGTGGCTTTCAATGGTGGCGGTGCGGACGTAGCGTCCGCCGATCTCCGGCCGGGCAAAGGCACGGCCCAGCAGTGTTCCCAGGGCCGTCAGGATAGGGGCCCAGGTGACGGTGGGCGATGGGAAGGTCAGGGACTCTTCCACGACCTGTTGCGGCCGGTGGGGCGTCAGTGGGCTGTTGTCCACTCCGCTAGCCAGCAGCCAGGCCCGCCGGCCTTCGGCCCCCAACTGGGCTTGGACCGCGCCCTCCGGCAGGGCCGACAGTTGGCCCAAGGTGTGGATGCCAAAGCGGTGCAGCCGGGTCTTATTGGCCCATGACAGAGGCAGCAGGCCGATGGAAAGTCCGCCCAGGAAAGCCGCCATGCCCGCTGAATCGCGGGGCACTCTGATGGCGCGCCCTCCCTTGGCGGTCACCGCGGCGACGTAGGCCGGGAATTTCCCCCCCGCCACGCCAACCCGGGGGTTGAACTCCGGAGGCGCCGCCTGGAGCAACGACGCAATAACCCGCGCCTCTCCCCCGTACATCAGTTCCAGGCCATCCAGACTCACATAGGCGCAACCAAGCCCGTCCCTTTCCACCACCGGGCTCCGCAGTTCCAGGGCCTGGGCCAGCTTGTCGAAGGTCTTGTTGTAGTAGGGCGCGTCGGCCTGGATCAGCGAGGCGTCCTTGCACCGGGCCATGGCTTCGGCCAAGGGCATACCGGCGCTCACGCCCCGGGCTTCCGCTGAGCTGTCCAGGACCAGGTCTTTGGAGCCGTAACTCTCGGTGATGATCACGGGTTTTCCCCGCAACTGGGGATAACGGCGCACCTCGGCTTTAACCGGAAGGTGGGTGACTAGCATGCAGGCTATGGAGCGGTCGGTCATTGGCTTTAAGCGTTCGGACCTTGAGTCCGGTTGTGGCCCTTGTTTGAAGCTATTCCCTGGTGGGGGACGGATTATATAGAACGTTTGTGCGACATAACAACGTCCATAAGTCACCATCTTTGAACTTAGATGAAACTTTGGTTAGACAAAGTCTAAAAATGCGCTTCCGGACCGGCGACATTGAGAGCAAGAACCGGATAGAACAGCTCGGGGTATTGGGGTATTCTGGTGGCGTCAGAGAAACTTAAATCATCCTCCAGTTAGGAAACAGCATGGAGAAATGGCCCGCAGACCTGAATCCTGAAGCATTGGCCCGATGGGTGGGCCAACACTTCGACGGCACTTTGATGGACCACTTAGGGATGCGGGTCGTAGAAGTGAGTAAAGAGCGGGCGGTCGTCGAGATGCCGGTCCATCCGGGCCTTACGACACCGTCGGGCCACATCCACGCCGGGAGCATGGTCTCACTGGCCGACACCGCAGCCACCTTCGCCGCAATGGCAGTCTCGGAGCGAGCACTGGCGTTGGAAGAGATGCCGGTGGCGGTGAGCATCTCATCCCAGATCGTGGGCAACGTCCAGGAGGGCACGCTCCGGGCCGAAAGCACGGTGGCCCATCCGGGCCGCACCCTGGTGGTGGTGACCACTAGAATCACCGCCGACGGCGGCAAGCTGCTGGCCCTGGTCAACTCAAGCCATTACATCCGGCCGTCAGACTAAGCTCAAACGAGGGCCCGTGGGAACGATATGGTTGCTATTACAGAAAAGCACACCGGCCTAGACCCCAAGATGTGGGAGGCGGTCCGGACCCGGGACTCCAGCGCCGACGGCCGCTTCGTCTATGCGGTCAGTTCCACCGGCATCTATTGCCGGCCCACCTGCCCCAGCCGCCGGCCCGCGCCCCACCGCGTTGCCTTCTTCACCGGGGCCGTAGAGGCGGAAGCTGCCGGTTTCAGGGCCTGCAAACGCTGCCTGCCGGACCAGGAGACTCCCAGAACCGGCCTGGTGCGCAGGGTCTGCCGGTATATTCAGGAGCAATCGGAACGGTCAGGCCCGGTGCCCACCCTCGCCGAACTGGGCCGGGCCTTCGGGAGCAGCCCCTCACACCTGCAGCGGGTGTTCAAAGAGGCCACCGGGGTCACGCCGCGCCAGTATGCGTCGGCCTGGCGTCTGGACCGGTTCAAGGCGAACATCAAAGACGGCCAGGACATCTCAACGGCGCTCTATGAAGCGGGATTCGGTTCGTCCAGCAGATTGTACGAGACCTCGGAAGAGCAGATGGGCATGAGCCCCGGCGCTTACCGCAAAGGAGGAAAGGGCATGAATATCTATCACACGGTGGTGGATTGCCCCATGGGGCGGTTGTTGGTGGCGGCCACCGATAAGGGCGTTTGCTCGGTGAAACTTGGCAGCTCCGGCCCGGCGCTGGAGGAACACCTCCTGGCCGAATTTCCGTCGGCCAACCACCAACCAGACGGAGGGCATCTGGCGATCTGGGCCGCGGAGATACTGTCGTACCTGGACGGGGAAAAGACCGGCCTGGACCTGCCCCTGGACATCCAAGCAACGGCCTTCCAACAGCAGGTGTGGCAGATGCTCCGTACGATACCCTACGGCGAGACCCGCACCTACCAACAGGTGGCCCAAACACTGGGTAAGGAAAAATCTTCCCGGGCGGTGGGCACGGCCTGTGGGGCCAACCCGGTGGCGTTGGTCATACCCTGCCACCGGGTGCTGCGCAAGGACGGCGGCCTGGGTGGCTACAGTTGGGGGCTGGAACGGAAGAAGTCGTTGTTGGAGATGGAGCAGGCTATCGACTGACTACGAATTCAGGACCGCGGGCCGCCGCCGCGAGAGCCATTAACGGGGATTCGACGTATAATTTATCAAGCTGGCCCGGAACCAGCGGGACCGGCCAAATAGAATCCCGTAGAGCCAGGTAGATTTGCCAAGCTCCATCCCCCCATCAATGTCCTCGCTAATCACGGTCCGGCGGGCCATGTTTCTTGCCTTGGCGGCCGTCTTTCTCGTTGCCCTGTCAACGGCTTCCAGTCTGTCCGCGGCGGGTGGGGGCATTGAGGTTGTAGCGACCGAAGAAGAGGTGAATTTCCCAGGCAACGTGGACCTGTCTGTGACCGCCGAGGGAGACGCCGAAATCGTTGAGGTGCGGATCTTCTACCGCACCGTTGGCAGCCGGGTCTGGGCCTATGCCTACCCGGAATTCGTGCCATCCAACCGGATCACCGCCAGCCTGAACCTCACGGGAGAGGTCTCGAGCTACCTGCCGCCCGGCGCCGAGGTTGAGTATTACTACGAGATAACCGATTCCCAGGGCAACGTGCTGCGCACCGAACCCACCGTGGTGGAGTACGAGGACACCCGGTTCGACTGGGAGGAGGTCAAGATCGGCCCGCTAACCCTGCTTTACTACGACCAATCCGCCTCAAGGGTCAGGTCAGTGGTCCGGAGTCTGGAATCCGACCTGGCGCGTCTGCAACAACTTCTACAGCTTGATCCCGCCGGCGAGATCAAGGGCCTGATCTACAGCAGGCGCTCGCACACCCTGGATGCCTTCCCGCAACAGAGCCGCACCACCACCGAACAGCAGACCTTTCAGGGATTCGCCTTCCCTAAGCGGGGTTTATTTCTCGGATTGGGGATGGACCGTGGACTGATCGTCCACGAGTCGGCCCACTTGCTGCTGGACCAGGCGATGGGCGATAGCGCCCTGCCGACACCTGCCTGGTTGGACGAGGGGTTCGCCAGCTACATGGACCCGTCAGTGAGGATCTTCAGCAGCGGGAGCCTCGACTCCCGCGCAAACCCGCTCCGGGCCATGAACATCGTGACCGGGACGCCCCACACCATCGGCATCTTCTATCAAAAGTCTCTGAGTGTGGTGGCGTTCTTGATCGACGACTTCGGGGAGGCCAGCTTTCAGCGGTTCATAGCCCAACTCGGCAGGGGCGGAACCGTGGATGCTTCGTTGACCAACGTGTACGGATTCGACGTGGACGGACTGGACGCCAGGTGGGCGGCAGAGTCCTCGGTTGCGCGGGCCCCGGCGCCTTCAGCCCCCGGACGATTAAACCCGGATTCCGGAAGACCGTCTCCCATCCTGTTCTTCAATAGCTGGCTCCTTGGTGGGCTGATGATGTTGGTTCTAGGGGCGGTGTTCATCCAGTACGTGGCGGCCAAGATCCGGCCGGCCAGCAACCCAGAGGAAGGCCTGCAGCCATGGGAAGACCCAGACCTGTGGGACGACGACGACCCGGACAGCAACGGGCCATACTAGCGCTGGGCGTGACAGACATCCTCACGGCGCCAGGCCGATGGCGAATTTTCACCCGGCTTCCCCTTTCTGGTATGCTCAGGCGCGTCGCAACCAATCACAGATATCCAATACGTTACGTTGGCAAGTTAATCCTGTTATGACCTCGAACCAAGAGCAGATACCCGCGCTGCAGCAGATGCTCCGGTCGGCGCACCAAGTGGTGATGGACTCCATTGACGGTATCGCGGAGCCGGAGATACGCCAAGTCCCGGCCCCCGATGAATGGACCGTGGCCCAACTATTGGCCCACATCGCGGAGATCGAATACTTCTGGATGGAAAAGGCGGTCTTGATCACGAAAGAGACCGACCCCAACATCACCCGCAGCGACGTCGAGAACGACCGGCGGACCGCTGCGATCGTCGACCACGCCGGCGATTCACTCAGCGACTTGATACAGGGCTTGACCGCCGCCAACGAATCGGCCATCGCCACCACGGGAGAGATCGCCCCAGGAGACCTGGCCACCCTTGGCCATAGGGGCGAGAACAACCCCATCACGGTGGAAGGTGTGGTCCACTTCCTGGCCTCCCACATGGAAGAGCACGCCAGTCAAATAAGAGAATGCCGTCGGTTGATCAGCCAGGACCAATAGGAAGAGCACGCACGCCAGATAAAGGAATCCCGGCGCCTGATCAGCCAGAACCCGCCAACATAGGCAGACGTGAACCAACTGTTGGGCCATGTTATCCTTTCGGCTATGAAACTAAAACTTCTTCTGGCGGTATTTGTAGCGGCGATTCCTTTAGCTGGCTGTGTGTTGGAAACGCCATCACCCGCCCCCAGTCCCACTCCGGCCGTGGCCCCGACTGTTCCACCCCAAGTTGGAAATTCATCCGGCAGCGGACCGGTCAAGCAAACGGTGATTGTCGGCGGCGCCAGCATCACTCAGTATTCCACCGTGCCTCCGTTGACGATTGACTCATCGGCACAGTACACCGCTGTGATCCGGACCAACATGGGGAGCATTGAGATTGAACTGTTTGCCGGCCAAGCCCCGATCACGGTAAACAATTTCATCTTCTTGGCCAATGACGGGTTTTATAACGGCGTGATATTTCACCGGGTCATACCCTCTTTCATGATTCAAGGTGGAGACCCCCTCGGTACGGGCACCGGCGGACCCGGCTACCGGTTCCAAGACGAATTCGTGGCGAGCCTGACGTTCGACCAACCCGGTATACTGGCCATGGCCAACTCGGGCCCCGGCACCAACGGCAGCCAATTCTTCGTGACCACTGTGCCAACGCCCCACCTGAACGGCGCCCACACCATCTTTGGGAAGATCGTCAAGGGGCAGGACGTGGCGGACGCGATCTCGCTGGCCCCATCGGGAGCCGGAAACATGCCGTTGACACCGATAGTGATCCAGGGGATAGAGATCACGAAGAAACCCTGATCCCTCTCTGGTAATAATTCATGCCATCCGATCTATCTGGTCTATCTGACTTATCCCAGCTCGCCCTTTGAACCCCCACACCAGGTCTGCGTCGATCAAAGGAGACTCTATTGGCCTTCGAGTACATAATCTACGAGCGGAAAGGGCCAATCGCGTATCTGACCCTGAACCGCCCAGAAAAGCTCAACGCCCTGAACGCCGAGTTGATGTTGGAGTTTCGAGAAGCGATGGGGATCGTGGAGGCGGACACGGAGGTTCGGGCGTTGATCATAACCGGCGCGGGGAGAGCGTTCTCCAGCGGGTTTGACATCGAGAAAGGCGACGACTCCATCGATCCTTTATCCGGCACGCCCGACGCTTGGCGCACCCGCCTGCAGGGCCTGGTGGAAACCTTCATGACTGTCTGGAACTGCAGCAAACCGGTGATCGCCGCAGTGAACGGCTACGCGTTGGGTGGGGCCTGCGAGTTGGTCCAGGTCTGCGACATCAAGATCGCCTCGGACCGGGCCATCATGGGTGAACCCGAGATCAGAGCCGGGTTTGGGCCGCCGCTGCTGATCACGCCCTACAGCGTGAACCTGGCACATGCCAAGGAGCTACTCTTGACCGGAGATACCGTGGACGCCAACGAGGCAGCCCGTATCGGTCTGGTCAACCGGGTGGTGCCCCACGACAAGCTGATGGCCGAATGCGAAAAAGTCGCCAAGAAGATCTGCCTACTGCCCCAGCTCGGCGTGAAACTGACCAAGGAAGCGGTCAACCGCGCCATGGAAGAGATGGGTTTCTTGAACTCCATCAAGCATAACCTGGACCTGATGACCCTGTTCGACACCAGCACCAGCCCGGAGCAGGAAGAGTTCAACGCCATCAGCGAAGCCTCAGGCCTACGGGCGGCGCTGGATTGGCGGGACGCCCGGTTCAAAGAACTGGACTAGCCTCTAGTTCCCTGACGGACATCCCGCTCATGGTGAGCTCCGACCGCAGTCGAGCGCCGATTCTATCGAGCGTCCTCCCCGATGTATCGGGGGACTTGTCGAACCACCGCTGAAGTCAAGTCTTCCTCCACCAGAAACACGACTTATGCGCATCCTTCGACAGGTTCAGGACGAGCGGATTTGTTGGCCGTCCGCCTGGCCATGGAGGGCTGGCTATCCGCTCATGGCGAGCCCTCTCATCCGTTCGTGGTGAGCTTGTCGAACCACCTCTCCGCGACAAACTTGGTCTATCAGGAACGTTGCCCCCACCTCCGGCCACGTCGAGCGCCGATTCGATCGAGCGTCCTCCCCGATATATCGGGGGACCTAACCCTCCCCCTTGCGATGGAGAGGTGATTTCGCGTCCGGCGCTGCGGATATGCCAGTTACCCGCCGGCCTTTACTTCGACCTTGGACAGTCCCTCCACGAACTTCAGGATGGCCGAGTGGTCTGATTCGGACTCTCCGTCGTTCACCAAAGCGCCCAACATCTGCTGCAACAGCGACGTCACCGGCAGCGGTATATTCAACTCCTGAGCGGTCTGCAGTACGTTCCTCAGGTCCTTCTGGTGCAGCCGGATGCGGAAGCCGGCCTGGAAGTTTCGGCTCAGCATCATTGGGGCTTTGGCCTCCATGACCGCGCTGCCCGCCAGGCCGCCCCGGATGGCGTTGATAACCCTCTCCGGGTCCACGCCGGCCTTTTGGGAGAGCACCAGGGCCTCGCTCAGGGCCTCGATGTTGGCCGCCACGATGATCTGGTTGGCCAGCTTGGTGACTCCGCCGGCCCCGATGTCTCCGGTGAGGACCACGTTGCCGCCCATGACCTGCATCAGGTCCAAGCTCTTGTCGAATATCTCCTGTTTGCCTCCGACCATGACGGCCAGGGTTCCGGCAACCGCGCCGGGCTCGCCCCCGCTGACCGGGGCATCCAGCATCTCCACGCCCTGCTCGGCGCAGGCGGCGGCGATGCGTTGGGAGACCAACGGGGCGATGGAACTCATGTCGATGATCACCGAACCGGACTTGGCCCCTTCCAACACCCCATCGGCGCCCAAGATGACCTTCTCGGAATCAGCCGAGTCCGGGAGCATGGTGATGATGGTGCCGCTGGCGGCGGCCACCTCTTTACTGGAGGAAGCGCCCTTGGCCCCATCGGTGACCACCGCTTCCTGATTGCTCCCAACGATATCGTAGACAATCAGGGAGTATCCCGCCTTGAGCAGGTTGCGGGCCATGGGCTTCCCCATGATTCCCAGTCCGATGAATCCTATCTGTTCGGCCATGTTCCGGCCTCCTCAAGTTGACTTCTCTTTATTGATGCTTTTCTTGGTCGCTTTATGCGTGCCTGTGTGCAGGCGCAAAAACTGTACCACAGATCGAGGCGGCGCTCCATCGAGCGGCCGGGCGAACGGCCAGAGCGTACCGGGCCACGTGCAACGGCGGCGGCGTTGAACTGCCAACCCCATGGGTTTATCATACTGAGGCGGCGGATTTCGTATTTGATTAAACCGCCAACCACTGTTATGCAGCCTGAAGAGGTGCGGATGGCAGACGGGAGAACGGCCCTGGTAACCGGCGGCGCGGGATTCATCGGCTCCCACATGGTGGACCGCCTGCTGGAATTGGAATACAAAGTCGTCGTGATGGACGACCTTAGTTCGGGCAAGATCAAGAACCTCAACTCCGGAGCGGTCTTCCACCACACCGACATCAGCCAGCCGGCCATGGGCGAAATCATCCAGCGGGAACAGCCGGACCTGGTGTTTCACATGGCGGCCCAGACCAGCGTGACCCAGTCGACCAAGGACCCCATCGGAGACGCCAACGCCAACGTGCTGGGCACCCTGCGAGTTCTTGAAGCTTCTCGCCGGGTCGGTGTTGAGAAGATCATCTACTCTTGCACCGGCGGAGCGCTGTACGGCGACCCGGAGACCATCCCCTGTTCCGACGACGCGCCCTTGGCCCCGGTCTCGCCCTATGGGATGTCCAAGTGGGTGGCCGAACAATACCTGGACTTCTATTACCGGCTGTACCGGTTGAGGTTCACGTCGCTGCGTTACGGCAACGTCTTCGGTCCCCGGCAGGACCCCCATGGAGAGGCGGGGGTGATCGCCATCTTCACCCGCGCCATGTTGGAAGGGAAGCAACCTCAGATCTTTGGGGACGGCGCCCAGGAACGGGACTTCATCTCGGTGTTCGACGTGATCGACGCCAACATAGCCGCCATCGACCGCGGCGACGGCAAGACTATGAACATCGCCTCCGGAGAAGCGACCAGCGTCAACCGAATCTTTGAGTTACTCCGAGGCATCACAGGTTATAAGTGGGGCCCACTACATGCGCCCCAGAGGACCGGCGAGGTCTACCGGATATCTTTGGACTGGTCCCGGGCGGCTAAGGAGCTTGGCTGGGCGCCAAAGATCGGTCTGGAAGATGGGCTTCAGATGACGGTGGATTATTTCAAAGGTTCCATGAACTCGGCCGGTGGCTTGCCTTCCGCCGGCTAAGGCCGAACCAAGCGTCCCCGACAGACAATTAGGAGAAGATACGGCAAGCATGGAAGCAGATTACGACGTAATTATTCTGGGGGCCGGCGCCGCGGGCTTGGCGGCCGGCCTCTACACCACTAGGGCGATGCTGAAGACGCTGCTACTAGAACAATTGGGCCCTGGCGGCCAACTGCTGATCACCGACGAGATCGATAACTATCCCGGCTTTCCCGAGGGCGTCAATGGCCAGGAACTGGCCGCGAGGATGGACCAACAGACCGCCCGCTTCGGCGCCGAAACAGAATACACCGAAGTGTTGGGGATCGAGAACATTGAACAGCCGGTCAAAACGATCCATACCGACGACAAAGATTTCACCGCCAAGGCCATAATCATCGCCACCGGCGGCTCCCACAACAAACTTGGCGTCTCCGGTGAAGACGCGCTCGCCGGCCGGGGCGTGTCATACTGCGCGGTCTGCGACGGCAACTTCTTCCGCGGGCAGGACGTGGTGGTGGTGGGCGGCGGCGACTCCGCCTTGGACGAGGGCCATTACTTGAGCGGGATCGTAAACTCGGTGACCTTCATCCACCGGCGGGACGAGCTTCGGGCCACCAAGGTCCTTCAGGAGCGCGCCTTCAAAAACGACAAGGTCAAGTTCCTTTGGAGTCACGTGGTTGAGGAGTTCAGGGGCGAGGAGACCTTGGACCGCGCCCTGGTCAAGAACCTCAAGACGGGCGAGGTCTACGAGTACCCCATGGCCGCCGCCTTCATCTACGTTGGCTTCCATCCCAACACCGGCTACATCAAGGACCTGTTGGAACTGGACTCCGGCGGCCATATCTGCACCGATATCAACATGAGGACCGTCATACCTCGTGTCTACGCCTGCGGCGACGCTCGGGCCGAGTCCACGCGCCAACTTGGCGCCGCCGTGGGAGACGGCATCACCGCCGCCCTGTCGGCTTTTCACGACCTAAACATCTAACCTGATTCGTTGGGTTACATGTAAGGGGCGCCGCCAAAAAATGCTGGCGGCGCCCTTTCGTCATTCCAGACTGCGCCGGAATGCGGAATGGAAGCCTTAGCCGGTCATCATCCCCTGAGCGCATCTCGGATCCCAGCCTTCGCTGAAATGGCTGGTAGTTCCCTCAAACACCGGCAAACTCACGGACCAGTATCACGCTCCCGGCAACCACGATCACCGCAACCACCGCGTAGCGAAAGATTCTCTCGTTGATCCGGTTCACCAGCACAGCGGAGAGACCAAATCCGATGAGCAGGCCAGGAGTCAGGACTCCGATGTTGGCCAGAGTGTCCTGGCCCACAAGTCCAGTGGCGGCGTAGAGTCCGAAGGCCACTATGTCCGACGTCAAAAAGAACAACGCCAACACTGCTCGAACCGACTCCGCCTTCCAACCCTGGGCCATGGCGTAGATGGCTCCCAGGGGGCCGCCGATCCCGATGGTGGTCACCGCCAATGATGTCAAAAATCCGAATACCGGGCCGGCGGGCCGGCGCCGGGCGAACGGCAGTTGGACGTTGGATAGGATGTGCAGGGCCAGGAAGATAATCACGATGGCGATGGTTATCCGCAAGACACCGGGACTGGCCGAGTTCAACGCCAGGACGCCGATGGGCGTGGCGGCCACCCCGCCCAGCACCAGGCCGATGCTGGCCCGTAGGTTCAAGTGGCGCCAGGTCCGGACCAATACCATGGCCATCATGATCCCGATCAGGCTATTCGACACCACCACTGTCTGCTGAGGTTCCAGGTACAGCAGGAGCACCGGCACCGCGACCAGCCCAAAGCCGAAGCCGACGGTCCCGATGACCGTGGAGGCGGCGAGGACTATCAGGATGCTGAGGAAAAGTTCTAGGCCGGTTAACAAAGCGGGGGCTAGTTCCCCGGCGCCAGGTTGAATAATCCCTGGCTGGAGGCGATCTTAAGGGCCAGGTCAACGTCGATAACCGGAGGGCCGTCCCGGATGACCTCCACTTCCAATTGCTGGGAGCGGGTTACCGAAAAAGCCCGTTCGCCGTCCAGCGCCACCATGCAGTCCCGCTTCTCGACGGCCAATCGCTCGCCATCCGCCATGCGCTGCCATGAGGAAATAACCACCGCCGGGACCACGCCCGGAGCGATGGGGGCAAGCACAGTACGGCTTCCAGACAACGCTTCCTCTTCGGGGCCGGCGATGCTGTAGCGCAGCCCGCCCTCATCAGCCAGGGAGACCGCCGCCAACCGCGCGCCGATGGAAGAGAGCCCGATGGACGCCGGCTCGGCCCTGGTGAGAAAGACTTCAAAAAGGGTGTCGATATCCCAGATGGCCCTGGTGGCTACGAACCGCTCCTTGGAGAGGGCCACGTCGATCAGCGCTATGTCCCGCAGTTCGCCGTCCACGTAGACGTTCATGATCTTGCTGGATTGGGAAACCTCGGAGAGGTCCAGCTTGCCTTCAGCCACCATTCCCGCCGCCAGGCCGGCCAGGGTGCCCTCCACCATGGCGGGAAACACGTTGTTGGTGCCGGTGGAGATCGCCACCATCGGGAGATTCCGGCAACCGACCACCGCCGCCCGGTTGGTCCCGTCTCCGCCCAGGGTGACCAGGCAATCGACGCCCTGCTCCGCCATCAACGCCGCGGCCCGCACCGTGTCTCCTTCAGAATTGAAGGACGGCATGTCCAAGAATTCCAGGCCGATGGAAAGGTTGGGGTCGTCGGAGGCTCGCCGCACCAGGTTGGAGCTATCGGGCATGGCCAAAACACGTTTAACGCCCACCGATTGGAGTCCCAACATCACCCGGCGGACGGTGTTTACCTTCTCCCAGTCGGGCACCACCCGGCCCTGGGCAACCAGCCGGCGGATGTCCTTGCTGGCGGCCGGATTTGCGATCATTCCTACCAGTCCCAAATGGTGTCACCTCAGTCCGATATATGGGAAGCGCCGCCGCGGGTCCAGCGTGATTCAGTGGTGCGCCGATGCCCGCGCCGTTATAATTGCGCCATTCAGCGGCCAGGTACCAAGCCGTCAGGCCGGTCGCTGAGCAGGCCCGATTATAGCACTGGGAGGGCTGGGATGAGCGCTGAATTGGCTTTCATGTCTGCTGTGGAATTGTCGAATAGCATCCGCGAAAAGAAGATATCGTCCCTGGAGGCCACCGAGAACTTCCTCCAGCGCATCGACCGGTTGGACCCTCAATTGCACTCCTACCTGACTCTATGCCAGGACCAAGCGCTGGCCGACGCCCGCGCCGCCGATGACGCGGTGCGGCAGGGTTCGGACCTGGGGCCGCTGCACGGCGTTCCCATCTCCATCAAGGACCTGGAGATGACCAAGGGAGTGACCACCACCGTGGGGTCGGCCGTGTTCCGGGACCGGGTGCCCGACATGGACTCCATCGTAGTCGAGCGTGTGAAGGCGTCCGGGGCCATAATCTTGGGCAAGACCAACACTCCTGAGTTCGGCCAATCGGGCACCACCGAGAACGAGCTGGGCGAACCCTGCCGGAACCCCTGGAACACCGAGCGCACCCCAGGCGGCTCCAGCGGCGGCGCGGCGTCAGCCTTGGCGGCGGGCCTTTGCACGGTGTCCATCGGCAGCGACGGCGGCGGCTCCATCCGCATCCCAGCAAGTTTCAGCGGTGTCTTCGGCATCAAACCCACCCAGGGCCGGGTGCCACGCTACGGCGGCTACGGAAGGCCCTCGGCGAACCATTTCTCCCAGTCTGGGCCCCTCACCCGGACGGTGGCCGACTCGGCCCTGCTGCTCCAGGTGGTGGCTGGGCCCGACTCAAGG
>JACZYV010000172.1:0-6079 GCA_022570905.1 Chloroflexota bacterium | reverse complement strand
GAGGTTCCGGAAGGGACCGGCACCTCTTACTGAAATGTGGATGTTCCGGTGTTCAAGACACGCTTAGCGGTCCGATAAACCAACGGGGAGCGGGAGGTTTTCAACCTCTCGCTTCCCCTTCCTCGATTAAGATATATGTTAGCTAACCGAAACCGACTTGACCGGTCTCAATCCAGCGTAGGGAGTAGATTTCCATTGGCCGACGAACTTCAACCGGGCAGCAAGATACTGGTGGTGGACGACGACCCAAACGTGGTGGAACTGGTCCGGCTCTACTTGGAGCGGGACGGTCATGAGGTGCTGACCGCCAACGACGGGGTGACCGGGCTGGAGATGGCGCGGGAGGAACAGCCCGACTTGATCGTTCTGGACCTGATGATGCCTCGGATGGACGGTATGGAAGTATGCCGGACCCTCCGGGCCGAGTCTTCGGTGCCGGTAATCATGTTGACCGCAATGGTGGAAGAGGATAACCGGTTGGCCGGCCTCGACCTGGGGGCCGACGATTACGTGACGAAACCCTTCAGCCCAAGAGAATTGGCCGCCAGGGTGCGCGCGGTCCTCCGGCGCACGGCCCGCGACCGTGACGACGCCGGGCCAGGATCGTTGGAGTCCGGTCCCTTTGCCGTGGACTTCAGGCAGCGGACGGTAAGCGTGGCCGGCACCCCAATAACTCTCACCCCCACGGAGTTCCGGCTGATAGCTTTACTGGTACGGGAACCGGGCCGGATCTTCACCAGGGAACAGATCATCGACCGGGTGTTTGGCTATGATTTCGACGGCTTCGACCGGACCGTTGATGCCCACATGTCCAGCCTGCGCCGAAAGGTGGACGTAGTACCCGGAACGGCCAAACTGATCCAGACCGTCTACGGCAGCGGTTACAGGCTGACCAATGTCTAGGATTTTCTTCAGTCTCCAATTCCGCCTGGTGCTGGGCTTCGCTTTGGTGCTGGCCATGGCCTTGGCCGGCGTCAGCGTCTATGTTGGCTACGCGGCTGAGCGGGAGGTGGAACGGATCGAGAAACGCCAGGAAGACGCCCGCACCGCCCGTGTACAACAGGTGATCTCCCGGTTCTATTCCCAACGCCGCGACCCGGCGCAGTTGCAATCCGTTCTGGAGCAGGCTGGCCGCCTGGCGGGGCAGCGGATCATCGTCCGCGGCCTGAACGGCGAAGTGATCGGAGATTCCCATCTGCGCTTCGGGTTGCGGAGGGAACGGCCATCCAACGGATCGGCCCCGGTCCCGGTTCTGGTCGCCGGCCGGGAGGTTGGGTCGTTCTCTTTCACGCCTGACACTGGCCCAGAAAGGATCCCTGATCCGGCCGTGGCCAGCCTGGTTTCCACTGTCAACCGGTCACTGCTTTTGACCGGGATCTCCGCCGTTGCCCTGGGCATCCTGCTCGTTTCCGTTCTTTCTCGGAAATTGTTAGCCCCGGTAACAAATCTGGGTGAGGCGGCCCAACACCTCGGCCGGGGAGATTTCTCCCGAAGGGTCCCAGCGGAGGGAACCAGCGAGCTGCGGCAGTTGGCATTGGCGTTCAACTCCATGGCCGCAAACCTGGAGGACGCAGAGCGGCAAAGGCGCAACCTTGTAGCCGACGTGGCCCACGAACTGCGAACTCCGGTGTCCAATATCCAGGGATACTTGGAGGCGCTGAAAGACGGTTTGTTGCAACCTGATGAGAGCACCATCGACACGATCCATGGACAGGTGATCCACCTTGGCCACCTGGTTGAGGACCTGAGGCTGGTGGCCCAGGCGGAAGCGGGCGCCCTGCAGTTGCACCGTATTCCGGGCCGGATGTCTGACCTGCTTCAGGGCTGTGTCGACGCCGTGAGGCCGCGCGCCGAGGCCAAGGGTATAAGCGTGACCTTGGAAACAGATGAAGGGATTCCTCTCGTGGAGATGGACGGAACTCGGATCTCCCAGGTGGTGAACAATCTTTTGGAGAACGCCATCATTCACACCCCGGACGGTGGCAGAATCGCGGTTAGCGCCGGGACGAGCGGCGACGGGATGGTCCGGGTGGCCGTGGCAGACACCGGGCGGGGGATCCCGGCGGAAGACCTGGACCGGGTGTTCGATCGTTTCTTCAGGGCCGACCCGTCGCGAGCCAGGGCCACCGGCGGCGCGGGTCTAGGACTAACCATTGCCAAACAGTTGGTGGAAGTCCATGGCGGCAACATCCATGTGGAAAGGGTTGTGCCTTCCGGTGCTAGGTTCGTGTTCGAATTGCCCGTCGCCGCGCCAGACAGCCCGGCCGAATCGAATCAGGACTAGGCCACAGATTAGATAGCAGTTCCGGTCAGAAACGGTTCCGGATCGAATTGGAGTGGAGATCAAGTGGAAAGATTCTACGCATCCTTAAAGACCCTACGGCCGGTGCAGGCCATGGTGTTGGTGCTGGCGTTGTTGGCTTCCGCCGGGGCCACCTACGCTGGGTATGAACTGTCCAGCGGCGGCCCTTCCAGCGGCCTGGCGGAAGACCAACAGTTGATCCCCATCGGCTTCGGCGATCTGGTCCGCCAGGTAACCACCAGCGGCAGCCTGGAGTTTCCCAACCGTGAGACGTTGAGTTTCGGCACCGCTGGCAAGGTGGAGCGGCTGTTGGTCCGCGACGGTCAAAGTGTTACGGCCGGGCAGGAACTGGCCCGGCTGGACGCCGCCACCGCCGCGACTCTCGCCCAATCGGTAGCCCAAGCCCAGGTGGATATCATCACGGCCCAGAAACTTCTGGACGAACTGGCCATTCCCACGGAGCTGAGTCTGGCCCAAGCCCGGCGTAAAGTAGCCGGCGCCGAGTTCGATCTTCAAGCCGCCAGAGAGGCATTGGACGGTCTGCTGAATTCCGCGGCTCTGGACCTGGCCCAGGCACGGCAAAAAGTTGCCAAAGCCGAGTTCGATCTCAAGGCCGCCGGTGAGGCATTGGACGAAGCGAACGTCCCCTTCTCGTCGGAACAGATCAAGACCCAAGAACAGACGGTGGCCAGCGTCAGAGTGAAGGTGCGGGATGCAGAAGAAGCGCTGGGAGGGCTGGGCGTGAGCTTTTCCCAAAGCCTGGCCCAGGCGCTGTTGAATCAGGCCGATGCCAAGGCCGATTTAGTGGCCGCTAGGAACGCCCTGGACACTTACGAAGCGGCCAATATTATCAAATTAAGCCAGGCCCGAGAAGACCAGGCCCAGGCGCAGACCGTTTACGACGAGATCGCCCTCCGGTTGGAAGATCTGCTTTCATCCCAGGCTTCGGGAGTAGAGGGGCTTTTTGGGCCAATCTTACAGACTCAGGAGTTTCTGGCCACGTTAAAGGACACTTTGGACTCGGCCAATGCGGAATTGGTCCCCCTTGAGCAACTGGTGACGAAGAAGGAAAAGGCGGAGTCAGATCTGGCCGAGGCTACGTCAGCCCTGGGCGACCTGGCCGCCGACGCCACCACACCTTCGATAGAGGCGCAATTGGCGAAGATAGAAGACGCCCGGACCAACTTGGGGGCGGTCTTGAACTCCGGTCTGGATGCCACGGTGGCTGAGGCGGAATTGGCCGCCTTGAAGTTGGGCCTTTCCGCCGTCGAGAGCGGGGCCAACCCGGCCCAGATCAGCCTGTTTGAGTCTGATTTTGTGCAAGCGTGGGCCAAACTCGGCAAAGAAGAAGAGTCCTTGGCCGACATGATCGCTGGGCCGGACGCCGTCACAGTGGAGCTTCGGTCTCGGGAGATCGACGTGGCGGCGGCGAGTTTGAAGCAGGCAGATCTGGACCTGGAATACCTCTTGTCCCTCAGCGTAGAAGACCCAGCCCTACTGGACTCGAGACTGGCGGCCATATCAGAAGGGAACTTGGCCGAAATAACCGCCGTACCAGACGCCGTCGAAGTGGCGCTTCGGTCTCAAGAGATCGAGGTGGCGATGGCGAGCTTGGATCAGGCTGATCAGGACCTTGCGGACCTACTGGCGCCCGATGCCGCGGACCTCGCGCTTCTGTTTGCGAGGTTGACCGCAGCCCAAACCGCCCATGCCGCCGCACTAGAGAAACTGCGGAATGCCACCATCACGGCCCCGTTCGATGGCATTGTTTCCCTGGTATCGGTGTTGGAGGGCGACCAGGTGGGCGCCAACGCCCCGATCGTCGAGGTGGTAGACCCGTCAGTGGTGGAGATGGACGGGATCGTCGATGAAATTGACATCTTGCTTCTCAGAGAGGGACTCATCGCGTCGATAACGGTGGATGCTCTGCCGGGGCGGGTCTTGGAAGGGTTTGTCAGCGAGATAGCGCCCGTCGCCAACATCCAACAGGGTGTGGTCACCTATTCGGTGCGGGTGCAGATCCAGATCCCGGATGGCCTGCGATTGAGGGACGGCCTCAGCGCAGTGGCCGATCTGGTGTTGGAACAGCGGTTGAATGTCCTCTTGCTTCCGCAGCAAGCCATATTCGGCAGCTTCCAAGCGCCGACAGTCATGTTGGAGACTGAGTCGGGAATCGAGGAGCGCCCGGTTATTCTCGGCGACACCGACGGTTTCTGGACTGAGGTGCAGGCGGGGCTACAAGAGGGAGACCGGGTGGTGATTCAGAATGCCCAGGTCTCGGATGACCCGTTTCAGGCCTTGCGGGACCGATTCCGCGGCGGTGGCGGCATAGGTGGTGGTGGCGCATTCCCGGGGAGACGCTGATATATGACCTCGATGATTGAACTGGACAACGTCACCAAGGTCTATGCCATGGGCGAAGTGGCCGTGAGCGCTGTCGCCGGAATCTCCATGGCGATCGAAACGGGCGAACTTCTCTCGATCGTTGGCCCATCAGGCTCTGGGAAGTCCACCCTGATGAACATCCTGGGTTGCCTCGACGTGCCCTCCACCGGACGTTACTTGTTGGAAGGCGCCGATGTCGGACAGCTCAACGACAACCAGTTGGCGGAACTGCGTGGCCGCAAGATAGGGTTCATATTCCAGACTTACAACCTGCTGCCCAGACTTTCAGCGCTGGCCAATGTGCAGCTTCCGTTGCTCTACGGAGGCGGCAAAGATGGACGCCAACGCTCCATCGCCGCGCTGGAGAAGGTGGGCTTGGGGCATCGGTTGAAACACCGGCCCGCTGAGCTTTCCGGCGGCGAGCAGCAGCGTGTGGGCATCGCCCGCGCCCTGGTGAAGGACCCGTCAATCATCCTGGCCGACGAGCCCACCGGCAACCTGGATACACAATCCGGAAACGACATCATCGACATCCTGCATCAGTTGCACAAAGAGGACGGAATCACCGTGTTGATCGTCACCCATGACCCCGAGGTCGCTGCGTCCACCAATCGGGTGGTGTCCATGCGCGACGGATACATGGTGGGCGACCAGACGCCCGGGGAATATATTCTTTCCCTATCAGTGCCCTTGGCACAATCGGCGCCGCCGGGGAAATCCACATGAGCCTCCAGGTGGTCCTGATCACCGCGGTTACTTCGTTGGCAGCCAATAAGCTCCGGGCCGGCCTCACGTTGTTGGGAATCGTTATCGGCGTCGCCGCAGTGATTTCGCTTCTATCCATCGGCCGTGGCGCCCAAGACGCCATCACGGAGCGGATCCAGGCGCTGGGCTCCAACCTCCTATTTGTACGTGCGGGGGGAACCAACCAGGGAGGCATATTTGGCGGCCAGGGAAGCGCGGCAACGCTGACTCTGGACGACGCGTTCGCTCTCCAAGACAGTGTACTCGCCCCTTCGGTAAAGTCAGTTGCGCCGGAGCTCTCGACCAACGGACAGTTGGTGGCCGGCCGGGAAAACACCCGCGCCCAGATACTTGGGACGACACCCGAGTATGAGGCCGTGAGGCAGATGACCGTGGCGTTGGGACAGTTCATCACCGAGACGGACTTGGACCGCAGCTCCCAGGTGGCTGTGTTGGGTTTCCAGGTTGCCGGAGACCTCTTTGGCTTGCGTGACCCCGTTGGCCAACCGGTCCGAATCAACGGGCGCCAATTCACTGTTATCGGCGTTTTGGAGGATACGGGAGGCGGAGGGTTTAACTCGATCGACGATCGGGTGATAGTGCCCATCACCACCGTATACAACCGTCTATCCGTGTCGCGAACGGCTC
>JACZYV010000171.1:0-6098 GCA_022570905.1 Chloroflexota bacterium | reverse complement strand
AACCTCACCGTTCGGCTCAATTACACCTCCCATATACCCAGCAACGGCGTTGAAGAACCCAAGTCGACCGAGGGCTACGGCCTGGGCATCCGGGCCACTTTCCGCACCCCGGACGGCATCAAGACCGGATTCGGCAGCGAGCCCACCGACCTATCGTTGGAGGGAGCGGCCCGCGCCCTGGACAAGGCCCGCTCCGGCGCGGTCTCCGACGCGGAGTTCGTTTCGCTGCCCAAACTGGATTCGTCCCAGCGGGCCAATGCGAAACCGGACGCAGCAGAGAAAACCGCCCCGTCCAATTACGACCCGGCATTGATGCGCATCGGAGGCAAGGGACTGGTGGACGCCGGCTGGCGCATGATGGACCGGGCCCTGGGCGCTTTCCAGTCCTCGGAAGACCTGATGGGCCTGGCGGGGTCGGCGGAGAAGATGGCCGACCTTGGCCTGATATTGGGCGGAGACGTGGTCATGCTCCAGGACCGGATGGCCATCGCGTCAACCCATCTCCCCAGGGTGCAGACCGAGCAGAACACGCTGGTTATGTCATTCGCCACGGCCATGATCGAGAGCCAGTCCAGCAAGGGCAGCGGCTGGTCGGTGGGCAGCAAGTTGGCCGACTTCACCGGCGAAGCCGCCGCCGAAGCGGCCCGGAACGCCATAGAGTCCATGGACGGCCAGCGCATCCCCTCCGGCAGCTACAACGTGGTCCTTGGCCCCCAAGCGGTGGCCGAGATACTGGAGTGGGTGCTGATGCCGGGCCTGTCCCTGGACAGTTTCTACGCCGGGGCCTCGCCGTTCATGGGCAAGTTGGGCCAGTCCGTTGCCTCGGAGGACTTCAACCTCTACGACGACGGAGCGGCGCCCGGCTTGCCCAGCTCCAAAGCCATCACCGACGAAGGCCTGCCCACCGGCCGCACGGAATTGATCCGCGAAGGCAAGCTGTCGGGCCTGCTGGCCGACTATTACAACTACCAACGCATATTGAACGACCCCGCGGGACCGGAGAAGTTGGGGGTCGCCCCCAAAGACGCCCTCGAAAGCATCGCGCCGCGCAACGGGTTCCGGCCCGGCAACGGCGGCGGCCGCGATTTCGGCGTTATGCCCAGCGCCAGGTCCAGCAATCTGGTGATCGAGGGCGGCCGGGGCCACAGCCAGGAAGAGTTGCTGCGATTGGTGGGCAACGGCGTTTACATCGGCCGCATCTGGTACACCTACCCGGTGAACGGGACCACCAGCGGCGACTTCAGCGGCACCATCATCGCCGATTCCTACCTGATCAAGGACGGCAGGTTCTCCGCCCCACTGAAACCCAACACGGTGCGCATGAACGACAATGTGCTCCGGCTGATCAACAACATCCTGGGCATCGCGGCCCAACGCCGGGCCACCGTGCGCTGGTCGTCGGACCAGGTCACCTGGGCCCCCGAGATCGCGGTGGCCGGCTTCGGCCTGGAGGAAATCTCCGAATACATGGAGGGCGTGTAAATGGCTTTTGAAAACATCAATTTCGAGAAGATGGACGGCGTGGGCATCATCACCCTGAACCGCCCCGAGTCCCGTAACGCCCTAACGCTGGATATGGTTGCCGAGATGGGAGAAGCCATCGAGGCATGTAAAAGGCCTGATGTCCGCGCCGTGCTCCTCACGGGCGCCGGCGGAGGATTTTGTTCCGGCGCCGATCTGAAATTCGTCGTGGAGACTCTAGAGAAAAGCGGCCCGGAAGGACTCCAAGAATACATACGCAAGCTGGCCGGTGATCTGCATTCCAAGGTTGTCCTGGGGCTGCGGCGGCTGGAGAAGCCGGTGGTGGCCGGCATCAACGGAGTGGCGGCGGGCGCCGGCTTCAGCCTGACTCTGGCCTGCGACATGCGCGTGGCCGCTAAAAGCGCCCGTTTCCTGATGGCTTACGCCAACATCGGGGCCCCGGCCGACGGCGGGTCAACCTACTTGCTGCCCCGCTTGGTGGGCGCCAGCCGGGCCATGGAACTATACCTGGCCAGCCAGCCCACCAGCGCCCAGGCAGCTCTGGAGATGGGGTTGGTCAACCAGGTGGTGGAGGACGATGCCCTGCACCGCCACGCCATGGAAACCGCGGTCCGGTTGGCCCAGGGACCGACTTTAGCCTACGCACGGGTAAAAGCATTGTTCGACAGTTCCTGGGAGAACGACCTCTCGACCCAGTTGGACGCCGAGACCGAAGCCTTCGCGGACATATGCCTCACCGCCGATTTTCAAGAGGGAATAAAGGCCTTCACCGAACGCCGCCAGGCCCGGTTCCAGGGGAAGTAGGGTCAGACCAGCTACTGCAACTCCGCAACCGTGACCCCGTCGCCACCTGGCCCCTCGCCGTTCTGGGCCGACGTCACCAGGGGATGGCCGCCCAGGTATTCCCGGATGGCTTGGCGCAGCGCTCCGGTGCCCTTGCCGTGGATGATCCGGACCGAGCCGGCCCCATCCAAAGCGGCGTCGTTGAGGGCTTCATCCACCCGGCTCAACGCCTCGTCCACCCGCAGGCCGCGCAGGTCCAGATCGGCGCTGGGGCCTTTACTAGACCCTTTCCGGTGCGCCCGGTCCAGGTACACTCCCTTGGAAGCCGCCGCGGGTCGCCCCTCGGCCTGCCGCTCTAACTGGTACACCGGGATCTTGGCCCGCATGGTGCCCAGCAATACTTCGACGCGGTCCTGGCTGTCGGCCGGGGAGATGACTTCCACCGGCTGGGCGATGCCACGGATATAGACGCGGTCCCCTTCTTTAAGGTTGGCCTGCCACTGTGCCCTTTCGACTTCGATGGGCGACCAAGCCGCCGAGTCGAGTTGACGCTGGACCTCCCGGACCTCGGTCTGGTGGGCCTGAATCTCCTGTCGTGACGCCGCGTTGGCCCTTGCGGCGGCGCTGGCCCGCGATTCGGCATCCTGCCGCAACTCGGCGGCCTCCAGCGAGCGTTCGGCCCTGGCCAGCCGGTCCAATATCCCGCTGATGCGGCCCTGCAGCTCCTGACGCGATTCCTCCACCAGATTGGCCTTGGCCGATTCCACGTCGGCCAACTGGGCGTCCAATTCCCGCTGCTTCCGCACCGCATCCGAGGTGGCGGTCTCGGCCTCTTCCCGCAGTTCCTCCACCACCCGGCGTTCTTGCTGTAATTCCTGCAGCAGCTCTTCAGTCGCTTGTTCAACGGGGGAGATGCCGCTGCGGGCGTCGTCGATGACCTCTTGAGGCACCCCCAGCCGGGCCGCGATGGTCAGCGCGTAGCTGCGTCCGGGCAGGCCCAGGGTTACGTGGTAGGTGGGCTCCAGGGTGTTCGGGTCCAGGTCCACGCTGGCGTTGACCATGCCCGGCTGGTCCTGCACGAACCTGGCGACGCCCCGGTGATGGGTGGTGCCCACCACGAACGAACCGATCTTCTGGAAGTAACGGAGCACGGCGCTGGCCAAGGCCGAGCCCTCTTCCGGGTCGGTGCTGGTGCCCAGCTCGTCCACCAACACCAGGGAATGCACCGTGGCCCGGGACATAATCCCCTTCAGGTTGGTGATGTGGGAGCTGAAGGTTGACATCGACTGCTGGATGCTCTGCTGGTCGCCGATGTCCGCGTAGATGCCGTCGAAGCGGGGGAAATGGGCCTCCTCGGCGGGCACGTGCAGGCCGGCTTGGGCCATCATGGCCAGCAGCCCCACCGTTTTCAGGGTTACCGTCTTGCCTCCGGCGTTGGGACCGGTGATCAACATCACTCCCTGGTCCCGGTCCAGCTCGATGCTCACGGGCACCACTTTGCCGGTGAGCAGAGGGTGGCGGGCCCGGACGAGCTTCAGATGCCGGTCCGCCACTTCCTGGTCGGCCACCCAAGGGGCCACCGCGTTGGTGGCAGCCGAGTAGCGGGCCTTGGCGATATCCAGGTCGAGTCTGGCCATCAGGTCCAGGGTCAGCAGCAGGTCTTCTCCGGATAGTCCGACCATGCCGGACAACTGGCGAAGCACCCGTTCCACTTCCCTTTCCTCGGCCAGCCGGGCTTCCCGCCAGCGGTTGCCCATGTCGATGGCCGGCATCGGTTCGACGAAAACAGTTGCGCCGCTGTCTGAAACATCATGGACGATGCCCGGCACCCGGTAGCGCATCTCGGCCTTGATCAGCAGGACCATACGGCCGTTGCGCTGGGTGATCAGGGGTTCTTGGACCAACTCCGCACGCTGCAGACGGCGCAGGTTGCGCTCCATGATCTCGTTGAGCCGGTTCTGGGCGTTGCGGGCCTCGCGGCGCAGGTTGTGCAGCAGCGGGCTGGCGTTGTCCAGCACCTCGCCGGCCGGACTGATCGCGCCGGAGATGGCGCGCTCCAAGTCGCCCAACTCCGGGATGTTGTCCGCGATGCTGGACAGCAGCGGAATCTCTTCGTGGCGGCCCAGTTCCGTGCGGTCGTAGCGGGCGGCGCGAAGCAGTTCCCGTACTAAGAAAAGTTCCCCGCCGCGCAAAAGTCCGCCCAGCAGCCCTCGCTGCAGCAACTCCCGGAAGTCTTCCTCCGGCCCAAATTCCAGTCCGCCGCCCTGGTCCAGGTACTGCTTGGCCTCAGAGGTCTCCTGCTGCCGCGTGGCGATCTCCAGCAGGTCGCGGGTGGGCGTTAGCGCCCTGGCCCGTTCTCCGCCCACCACGGTCTTGGTGTAAGCGGCGATCTGCTCCCGGACTTGGTCGAACTCCAATAGCGGCCCGGCAAAGTCGAATCCGCCCAGGTCGCTGTCCCAGGTGGTAGGCCCGGTCCGGGTACTGAAATCGTGCCGGGTTGATACCGGCGGGCTGTCGGAATCCAGTTCAGCGTCGCTCAATGTTCACCAATCCAAGGCCCAGACGCGACTCTCGTGGAGGGTGCTGCCCAGGTCGTCCAGGGTGTCGCGTTTGGGGTCACGGATGTTCAGTCTTCGTTTCAGGGTGATTTTCTTGTATTCGTCCAATCGAGGGCAGACCTTCAAGAAACCGTTCAGGGTGAACTTCTCCCCGCCCAGGATCACGTGGTCCAGTTCGCTGGCCACCGGATCGAATTGGGCCTTGATAGTCTCGCACACCTTCACGTACAAACGCCGCATCTGGCCTTCCCTGACGCGGGTGAAACGGAGTTGAGATGTGCCTCCGGCATGGTGCTTGCTCTTCACATAGCGCGAGTCGGTCTTGGACGTGGCCAGGTCGCCGCCCCGGTATACCGCAACCGAGTAGCGGCCCAGGCGCACCAATACGACGCCCACCGTGCGGTCCAGATCCAAAAGCGACCACAGCGGCCCCTCGTTCCAGGTGTCGAACCGGCTGCTCTCGGTCACCGGGAAGGGCGGCGCGATGACCAGCGCCCGGTCCCCGCCGCGAAAACAGACCAGGCCGCAGCCGCTCTCCTCGGGGGCCTTCCCCAAGCGGGCCAGCCGCTCCCGCCATTCGGGCGACTCTGCAGTCTCGCCAGGCTGCAGATAGACCGTCGAAGTTACTTCATCTTCGACCGGCTTCCGCACGGCCAGAAGATTGCGCAGCCGCTCCTTAGTCAGCCAGTCTCCGCTGAGTCCGGCCGCAGGCGTGGCTGTTTTATTTCTAGGTTCAGTCATAGCAGTGCAAGAAAATTGTACCACTGCCGCCTCTTTCGCCGGAGCAGCCCCGGCCTTAGAATGGCCTCACACATAGAGATTTTGGAGAACCGATGGCTACGAATCAGAACATGCTCCAACGCCAGGCACGGGTGTTGGAGCGGCTGGATGAGGGGCATAAGACCCTCCACGCCTCCCTGGAAGGATTGGACCCGGCGGACGCCTTCTTGGGCTCCCGGTGGTCGGTCTGGGAGGTGCTGAACCACCTGGACACCGAGAAGTTCGTCTCAGCCTTGGAAGAGATCGCCGCTGGGAAGATGGACATGCTGCCTCCCTTCAACAGCCGCGAGGAAAAGCTGAAATCGGACATCGCACATCTGGACGAGAACTACCGGCGCTTCCGGGCTTTGGTGGAAGGCCTGACCGAAGAACAGATGTCCCAGCCGGTGACCGCCCCCAACCCCGAAAACTCCTTCCCCGCGCTGACCCTGCTGGAGCTGGTTGAACGGTCGTCGGGCCACGAGTCCACCCACGCCGGGCAGATCGTCGAGACCC
>JACZYV010000170.1:0-6103 GCA_022570905.1 Chloroflexota bacterium | reverse complement strand
TCAGTTGGAATTGCAGGCTGCAACTCGCCTGCATGAACGTGGAATCGCTAGTAACCGCAGGTCAGCACACTGCGGTGAATACGTTCCCGGGCCTTGTACACACCGCCCGTCACGTCATGGAAGCCGAGAACGATTGAAGTCGCTGAGCTAACCCCGATTTATCGGGGAGGCAGGCGCCGAGGTCGGGTTTGGTGACTGGGACGAAGTCGTAACAAGGTAGCTGTACCGGAAGGTGCGGCTGGATCACCTCCTTTTAAGGAGCTTTGGCTGGGTCTGTTAATTCCCGATTCGTCGGGATGCGGAGGTCCGGTCCATCTCCTAGGTCGTCCGGTGAGTGTTCCGTCTCCCGAAAGCCGACAGGTAGAGCGCAGTTGTGCTCCCCGGCTCACGGAACGGTTCCCTGAGAAAGCTCACTGGCCCCGGACTCGATCCGGGGAGCCTATAACAAAGCAAACAAACAAATGAACAACATCTTTCTTACTTCCACTACTCAGTAGTTAACGAAAAAAGCCCCGTTCCGATGCATCGGAACGGGGCTTTTTGCTGTCAGCGTTCAGTTGGCGGCTTTTTTGTTGACGGATGCTTTGGCCGGTGAGGGGCGAAAATCCCCCTTGTCCACCTTTACGAAAGGGGGAGAAGAGGCTCCCTCCCGATACGAATCGGGGAAAAGGGGGTTGGGGGGATTTCGCCTATCGGTGAGCCTGTGCTTTCAGGTCCAAATCCCACGCCATTCCGCTGAACCGCTCCAAAATGATGCATATCCTCCATGCATTATCCACGTTGGGCGAGTGGCCGGACTGATGCAAAATCGAAAGGTGTCGATTCGCTTCCGGCAACGCTTGATATTCCGCCAATATGTTGTCTATCCCAACCGTGGTATCCCGGTCGCCGCCGATGACCAACGTGGGAACTTTGATCTCATGCAACCGGTCACGGAGCCTCAGACCGGCCATGGACCGCCTCCCTCCGATGAAACGCTCCACCGGATTGCGGGCTATGTCGGCCATCACGGCCTGCTTGAAATCCTCAGTCACGTGGGGGGCGTTGAATCCCATGTCTCCGGCCGGAGGTTCCGGGCTCTGTAATGACTCCCGCAGCTCATCTTCCCAACCCTTTTTTAAAGACCTCCCGTTGAGCGGGGCCGAGTTCATTAACACCAGCCCTTTGATCCGGTTTTGGTGCTCCAAGGCAAACTGGGCAACCGTGGCCCCGCCCATGGAATGCCCCACCAGAGTGAACCCGTCCAATCCCAGGGCTTCCGCGACCTTGAAAAGATCGGCGGCGAATGTCTCCACTGAGTAATCTTCTTCAGTGAATTTTCCGTCAGAGGACTCGCGGTCAGACTCACCGGCGCCCCGGTTGTTCAAAACGATTACTCTAAACCGGTCTTCCGACAGGTGCTCCAAGGTGTAGCGCCAGATGGCGGCCGATGAGGCATAGCCGTGCACCAGCACCAACGTATCCAAACCGTGACCCTGTTCGAAATACTGCAACCGGACCGGGCCAGCGTTAACGAATTTCGATTCCATTGAGATTTCTCTCCGTCGTTGATATAAACCAGCTAGTCTTTCTCATCCTAGCCTCTTAGGACGTTAAGTTGAAGAGCACAGAAGGAGCAAGCCAACTTGGCAAGGTTAACTTGGGGTTGGTGCGCACCCAGCGAACTTGGGTTATCCTTAGCACGCTGAAATCTTGGGCGCCCGGTTCGGCTAAAATGGCCCGATGTAACCGGATACTCTTTGGAGGCATCATGAGACTGGAAGGAAAGGTCGCTTTGATCACGGGCGCCGCCCACGGCATGGGGGCCGAGGAGGCCCGCCTCTTCGCCCGGGAAGGCGCAAAGGTAGCCATCGCCGACATCCGGGAAGATGACGCCCGCAAGGTGGAGGCTGAGATAGCGGAGGCCGGCGGCGAAGCGATGGTGATCATGCTGGATGTGACCAAAGAGGACCAGTGGGAGGTTTCCGTGTCCGCGGTGGTGGCCCGGTTCGGCAAGTTGGACATCCTGGTCAACAACGCCGGCATCAGTGGCAGCGGCGAGAGGGACCACGGAAGCACGGACGCCTGGGACCGGCTGATGGACGTCAACGCTAAAAGTGTTTTTCTAGGCATGAAACACTCCATCCCCGAGATGGAAAAGGCCGGCGGAGGGGCCATCGTGAACATCTCTTCAATCTCGGGTTTCGTGGGTCAAGAAGGGATCCACCCCGGTTACAACGCCTCCAAAGGCGCGGTCCGGTTAGTCACCAAGGCGGCCGCCGTGCAGCACGCCAAGAACGGCATCCGGGTCAACTCGGTCCACCCGGGGATGCTGCCGCCCATGCTGACCTCATTCCAGAAGGGCGACCCCAACCGGGACGCCATGAACGCCGCCGTTCCCATGGGCCGGGAAGGCAAGCCCATCGAAGTTGCCAACGCCGTGTTGTTTTTGGCGTCGGACGAGGCGTCCTACATCACCGGGACCGAATTGATCGTGGACGGCGGTTTCACAGCCAAATAGTTTGAGTTAAGGAGCGCGAGCATGCGACTCGAAGGGAAAGTGGCGATGATCACCGGCGGCGCCCATGGCATGGGAGCTGAGGAAGCGCGCCTCTTCGCCCGGGAGGGGGCCAAGGTCGTCATTGCCGACATCCGTGAGGACGATGCCCGCAAGGTGGAGGCCGAGATCGCCGAGGCGGGCGGCGAGGCCATGGTGGTCATGCTGGACGTGAGCCAAGAGGACCAGTGGGAGCAGGCGGTCGCGCAGGTGGTGGCAAGATTCGGCAAGCTGGACATCCTGGTCAACAACGCCGGCATCGGCGGCAGCGGCGAGACGGACTTCACCAGCACGGATTCCTGGGACCGGCTGATGGACATCAACGCCAAGGGCGTTTTCCTGGGCATGAAACACGCCATCCCAGAGATGGAAAAAGCCGGCGGCGGGGCCATCGTCAACATCTCGTCCATCTCCGGCATGGTCGGACAGACCTACGTGCACCCCGGCTACAACGCCTCCAAGGGCGCCGTCCGCCTGGTGACCAAGGCCGTGGCGGTGCAGCATGCCAAGAGCGGCATCCGGGTCAATTCAGTCCATCCGGGGAGCATGCCCCCCATGCTGACATCGGGCCCAAGGGGCGACGGCGGACGCGAGGAGGCCCGGATGGCGGCGATACCCATGGGGCGGGAAGGCCGGCCCATCGAGGTGGCCAACGCGGTGTTGTTCCTGGCCTCGGACGAGGCGTCCTACATCACCGGCGCCGAGCTGATGGTGGACGGCGGGTTCACCGCCCGGTAAATAAGACACTTTGGAGCGCCAATATGCGGCTTGAAGGAAAGGTAGCTTTGATCTCAGGGGCCGCCCGCGGAATGGGCGCCGAAGAGGCCCGGATCTTCGCCCGGGAGGGCGCCAGCGTGGTCATTGGAGACATCTCGGAAGAAGACGGGCAGGCCGTCGAGGCCCAGATCTCCGAGGCCGGCGGCCAGGCTTTGTTCGTCCGCTTGGACGTCACCCAGGAGAATGACTGGACCAGAGCCGTCGATCTGGCGGTCTCCCGCTACGGGAAGTTGGACATCCTGGTGAACAACGCCGGCATCAGCAGCCGCTCCTTCACCGACGACACCAGCATCGACGGCTGGGACAAGATAATGGAAGTCAACTCCAAGGGCGTGTTTCTGGGCACCAGGGCCGCCGTCCCCAAGATGCTGGAGGCTGGGGGCGGCTCCATCATCAACATCTCTTCCATCATGGGACTGGTGGGGTCTGCCGGCGGCCACCCCGCCTATAACGCTTCCAAAGGGGCGGTGAGGATCTTCAGCAAGGCCATGGCCGTCCGCCACGGAAAGGACAATATCAGGGTGAACTCGGTGCATCCGGGCTTCATGCCGCCCATGACGTCGGGCATCGCCTACGACCAAGACCAACGCCGCCAAAGCCTGGACCAGACTCCTCTGGGCCGGGAAGGGCGTATCGAGGAGGTCGCCAACGCCGTTCTGTTCCTGGCTTCCGACGAGGCGTCCTACATCACGGGAGCGGAACTGGCGGTGGACGGCGGGTTCACCGCCAAGTAACGCACCATACGGACAAACTAGGGAGGGGTTCATGGGTTTCAGGGTGCTGTATCACCTCACAACCGGCAACCTGAAGGGCATCGCCGAGGAGGCCAAGTGGGCCGAGTCCATGGGCTATGACGGCCTGTGCACCGAGGATGCGGCGCACGACCCGATGCTGCCGCTGATGCTGGCGGCTTCCACAACCTCGCGGGTGAGCCTTGAGACCCGGGTGGCCATCGCCTTTCCCCGCTCGCCCATGGTGATGGCCTACGCCGCCAGGGACCTGCAGGACTATTCCGGCGGCCGTTTCCGGCTGGGCCTCGGCACCCAGGTCAAGGGTCATATCCAACGGCGTTTCTCGACCGAATGGAGCGCGCCGGGCCCACGGATCCGGGAGTACGTCCAGTCGCTGCACGCCATCTGGGACGCCTGGGAAACGGGCGAAAGGCTGGCCTACCACGGCGACCACTACAACTTCTCCCTGATGACTCCCTTCTTCAGCCCCGGCAAGTCGGAACAGCCCAGGCCGCCGGTGTTCATCAGCGCCGTGAACCCCTACAACTGCCGGGTGGCCGGCGAGGTCTGCGACGGGATCGCGCTGCATCCCCTGACCACCCCCAAGTACCTGCTCGAGGTCATCAAACCCAACATAGCCGATGGCGCAGCCAGGGCGGGCCGCGACCCCAAGTCGGTCAACCTCAGCAACTCGGCTTTCGTCATTACCGGCCCGAACCAGGCGGCCATCGACGCCAAGAAGGAGGCCGTCAAGAAGCAGATCGCCTTCTACTGTTCAACGCGGAGTTATTCCAAGGTGTTGGAGGTGCAGGGGTTCGAGGACCTGGGCGTCTGGCTCCATGAGATGTCCCTGAAACAGCAGTGGGACCAGATGACGGAACTGATAACCGACGAGATACTGGACGCCTTCTCCTTGATCGGCGGCTACAGTGAGATACCCGGTCTCATGAAGGAACGTTTCGGCGGCCTGCTGGACGAGGTGGTCTTCAACGCCGTCGGCCCCGGCAGCGCGGACGAAGCGGAGGTCCGGAAGGCGATAGAAGGGTTGCAAAGCTAAAATCCCCCCAACCCCCCTTTATCCCGATTCGAATCGGGAGGGGGCTTTTGTCTCCCCCTTTCGTAAAGGGGGACCAAGGGGGATTTTCGCTTTTCCACCAAACCACTCCCAAAAAAAGCTGACCGCTGACGGCTGAAGGCTGAGAGCTACCTCACACCCACTTCCCCGCCTCCACCGCCGTCAAGAAATCCGACACCGTCCGGTTGTATAGCTCCGGCTCTTCTAGGTTGATGGTATGGCCGGCCTGGGGGAATACGGCCAGGCCGCACGACGGAATGTTCCGCTTCATGAAGATGGCCGGCTCCACGCAAGGGGCGTCTTCATCCCCGATCAACACCAGGGTCGGCGCCTTGATCTGTTGCAGTTGTTTCTCCAGTTGGTAGATGGTGGGCCGCTTCATCTGAACGCCCCGGAAGGTCAGCGAAGACCCCTGGGCCGAGTGGGCCGCCAACCCGGCTTGGAACTTGGCCCACCCCACCGGGTCCTTGCGCAGGAATTGCACCCGCTCCGGGCCTCGGGCATAGCCGTCGGCGAACTTCTCCATGCCGTCGGCGGCCATGGACTCGCTGAGGGCTTGCCACGACGCCACCTGCCGTTCCCGTCCGCTGGGATCGGACCCGGCGCCCGCCGAAGCCACGGTCAATGACCGGCACATCTCGGGATGGGCGATGGCGAAGCTGAGGGTAACGGTGCCGCCCATGGAAAGCCCCCCGATGTGGGCCTGACCGATGCCCAAGTGTTGCAACAACCGGTACAGGTCCTCCACCTGATGGTCCTGGGAATAGGCGGCTGGGTCGCCGGGAACCTCAGAAGGCGGGTATCCCCGGTGGCAGTAGGTGATGACCTGGTAACGCCGCGAGAAGAAATTCACCTGAGGCTCCCAACTGGTGATGTCCCCGGCGAATTCGTGGCTCAACACCAGGGGATAGCCCTCGCCGGCCACCTGGTAGTGGATGTCTACTCCATCGGATGAAAAAGTGGGCATGAATAACACTCCAAGTT
>JACZYV010000026.1:0-22291 GCA_022570905.1 Chloroflexota bacterium | reverse complement strand
CATGGACAAGGCGGCCCTCATCGGCTGCTGCGTGCCCACCGGCGTCGGCGCGGTGACCTCCAGCGCCAACGTCAAGCCCGGCAGCACCGTGGCCGTCATCGGCTGCGGCGGCGTGGGCCTGAACGTGATCATGGGCGCGGCCCTGGTCAACGCCAGCAAGATCATCGCCATCGACATCCGCGAGAGCCAACTGGAGTTCGCCATGAAGTTCGGCGCCACCCACACGGTGAACGCCTCGGACAAGGACCCGGTCGCCCAGGTCAGAGAACTGACCGGCGGCAAGGGCGCCGACTACACCTTCGAGGTCTTCGGCTCGGCCGACACGGTCAAGGCCGCCTACGACATGGCCGGCAAGAGCGGCACGGTGACCATCGTCGGCATCGCCCCCGTGGGCGCGGAGGCCGCCATCAACGCGGTGGACATCGTCCGGAACGAGAAGACCATGCGCGGCACCTACTACGGCTCGACCCACTCCAGCGTGGAGATGCCCAAGCTGGTGGACATGTACCTGGCCGGCAAGCTGAACCTGGACGACCTGGTGGTCCGCCACTACTCCCTGGACCAGATCAACGAGGCCTACGACGACATGGACAAAGGAGAGGTCGGCCGCGGCGTGATCATGTATTAAGCCTTCAGCTGTCAGCCGTCAGCTATCAGGCGGTGCGGCCGCGACTTCGGATGCTCCACTATGACTCTACAGGCAAAGCTCCCTAATCCAGGGGGCTTTGTTTTATCATGTCTAAGTGGACTGACATGCGGAATTCATTTCGGAAGTCAAAGGACGAGTAAAATTGCGGATTCTATACACGCAAATAAAGCTGAACGCTGATCGCTGATGGCTGAAAGCTTACAAATAAAACTGGTGGAGACTGAGGAGGAGATGGAGGGCGCGATGGCCGTGCGGTTCCGGGTGTTCGTGGGGGAGCAGCAGGTGCCCATGGACGAAGAGCTGGACGAGTTCGACGCTACCGCCACCCACATCATCGCCATCGTCAATCACCAGGGACCGGGGACAGGAGAGATAGTGGGCACCGGCAGGGTGGTCTTCGGCAACGAGGATACCGCGGCCCGAATCGGCCGCATGGCCGTGGACCTGCAATGGCGCCGGAAGGGCATCGGAGGCCGCCTTCTGAAGTTCCTTGAGGAGGAGGCCACCGCCCAGGGCGTGAGCACCTACGTGCTGAACGCCCAGGAATACGTCAAAGACTTCTACGCCGCCCACGGCTATATCGAGCGTGGATTACCCTTCATGGAAGTGGACATCCCCCACGTAATCATGCGGAAGGAAGTTGAAAGTCCCGATTGAACCGGGGCGGTCAGCTAACAGCGGTCAAGCGACAGCTACAACGCCCCCCAGCACTTCTTCGATCAATTTAACGTCCATCTTGGCGATGTGGTCGGTGGGCTTGTCGCCCAGGGCCTGGCGTCCCGGCGATGCGAAGTAAGCAGCCTGTTTCTCCGGGATCTCCTCAACATTGTTGAACGTCCGCACCCAGATGAAGTCGGTGCGGTCGGCGTTGACCCAGGTGGCCACGATGGGGATCCCCAGACTCTCGTGGATCGGCCGGATCTCCTTGTCGAAAAGCTCCAGCCAAGAGTCCATCATCCCTTTATTGATGGTGTAGGTGCGCATCTGTGCGATCATGTCTCTCTCCTTTGGAAGCCGTCAGCTGATAGCCCTCAGCTCGAAACAGCGTATTGTTTGAAGGCGTCTTCGCTGAATTTCAGGCCCAGGCCCGGCTTGTCCGGCACCTCCAGGCATCCGTCGACGAACTTGGGCGTCTCCTCGAACAGCTTCAGCGTCCAGGGCATGTACTCCACGGTCAGTCCGTTGGGGATGGAGCCCATGAGCTGGATGTGTATCTCGGGGACCAGGTGGCTGACCACCGGCAGGTTGAACGCCTCGGCCATGGCCGCCACCTTGCGCCACTCGGTGATGCCGCCCACCCGCAGCAGGTCGATCATGACGATGTCGATCGACCGGTTCTCGATCATCTGCCGGAAGGGGTTGACGCCGTAGACGTACTCTCCCGCCGCCAGGGGCGTGGTCAGGGCATCGGCCACCCGGGCCATGCCCTGGTAGTCGTCGTGGGCCACCACATCCTCCAGCCAGAACAGGTTGAACTCCTCCACCCGTTTGCCGATGGTGATGGCCTGGTTCACGTTCCAAAGCTGGTTGATGTCGCACATGATGTCGATGTCATCGCCCACGGCCTCCCGCAGGGTCCGCATGCGCATGACCTCTTTGGCCGGGGTGTCCTCGGCGCCCATCTGCGACTTCATCTGCCGGAAGCCCTTCTCCACCAGCGCCGGGCCGATCTCGGCCAACTGCTCCAGGTTCATGGGGCGCATCAGCGCGCCGCTGGCGTAGGTGGGCACCCGCTTGCGGTAGCCGCCCAAAAGGGAGCACACCGACTGGTCCAACGCCTTGCCCTTGATGTCCCACAGCGCCATGTCCACCGCGGCCATGGCCAGGGTCAGGATTCCGCCGGGACCGGAGCCGGTGGTCTTGT
Organism: Chloroflexota bacterium; assembly: GCA_022570905.1. Classification (GTDB taxonomy): domain Bacteria; phylum Chloroflexota; class Dehalococcoidia; order Lucifugimonadales; family UBA3495; genus UBA9611. The sequence goes on along the minus strand of JACZYV010000026.1, from coordinate 19,778 downwards.
CCCGGAGTCCCTGCATCACCGCCTCGATGTTCATCGGGTCCTGACCTTCCGCCAAGCCGCAGAGAGCGTCCACCGCTGATTTCAACGCCGGAGCAAGGGGGCTTAACCCCAAGGCGGGGACGAAGGTCAGGCCGATGCCCTCGATACCTTCGTCGGTCATCATCTTCACGGTGACGAAGGCGCGCAGGCCACCGGCCTTGGGTTGCACGTCCACCAATTGCTCGTCGGCCGGAGCGTGCAGCACCTGCACCTGTGACTTGGTGATCTTCATTTCGATCCTTGTTGACGGGCGTTCTAGACCGGCATTGCCGATACCTGAGCGGCCCGATTCTATCACAATCTAGCCTCAAATTTGCCCTTGATGCGAGGGAAGTGTTGACAAACGAAAATCGGCTGGCTAATATACTCAACAAGCTTTAGTATTAAAGCAGGATTAGTATTCCTGATTCAGTATTATCGCCGCCGGCAGAATCTCGAGAAAGCAGTAAAAGGAAGAATGACCACGTTAAAACTGGAAACAAAAGCAACGGCGATGCAGACCGAGGCCTACTGGGAGAACCTGGTGAAGCGCAGTCTCTGCCGGTTCCTGCTCCTGGCCCAACTGGCCAAGGGCCCGGTCCACGGCTACGGCATCAACCAGGCCATCAAGGACGCCTGCCAAGGTTGCTGCGAACCCACCGAGGCCATGGTCTATTCCACCATCAAGGAACTCCAGGACGGCGGCTATGTCGACTGCCGCATGGAGGAGCACCAGGGACGCCAACGCCGTGTGTGCTGGCTGACCGGCACCGGGGAGGAAGCCTTCCGCGCCGCCGCCCGCGTTTGGCAGCGGATGCTCCCCACCGTCGAAGACTGCATAGAACAGGCATTGCCCGCCAGTAAATAGATACCCGGCGATCAACAAAAACCACATCAGGGGAGGACTGGGAAATGTCCACTGACCAAGAGAAGATCAAAGACCTGGTGAAAGAGCGCTACGGCGCCCGGGCGGAGCGGGTGATCAGCCTGACTCCGGTCGAACTGGACTCGGATGGCTGCGGCTGTTCCACCGATGGCGCCTGCTGCGGCGTCGAAGACCTGGACCACGCCATGCTGCTCTACAACGAGGGCCAACTGGCCGGACTGCCCACCGAGTCCATCGCGGCCTCCGCCGGCTGCGGCAACCCCACGGCCCTGGCGGGCCTGCAACCCGGTGAACGGGTGCTGGACCTGGGCTCAGGCGGCGGCATCGATTGCTTCCTGGCCTCCCGGCAGGTCGGCGACACCGGAAAGGTAACCGGCCTGGACATGACTCCGGCCATGCTGGAGCTGGCCCGCGCCAACAAAGCCAAGCTGGGCATCGAGAACGTGGACTTCGTGCAGGGCGAGATGGAGAAGATGCCCATCCCCGACGCCAGCATCGACGTGATCATCTCCAACTGCGTGGTGTGCCTGTCCCCGGACAAGGACGCCGTGTTCAGCGAGAGCTTCCGGGTGCTGTCGCCCGGCGGCCGGATCCACCTGTCCGACGTCATGGCGCTGACGACCGACGGCCCCAGCGTCTCCTCGCCCGAGGACTGGGTGTCCTGCACGGCGGGCGCGGAACACGTGGATGTGTACCGCGACCGGCTGGTCCGCGCCGGCTTCACGGACATCGAGTTCACCAGCGAGCAGGTCGATTACATGGATAAACACACCGAGCGGCCCCCCACCAACACCGCCGGATACAAAGTGGTGGCCCACAAACCCGCCTAGAGGCCCGCGATAATTCGGGGCAAAAAAGAAATGGCGCCGCCACGGTAGGGGCATGGCATTGCCGTGCCCCTACGTGCGTCCGATACCATGTCGCGCATTCCGGCGTTCTCGGGAAGGCCAGTCGAGGCTCGTAGGCGCGGGTTTCCAACCCGCCCTGGTACGCCTCGATGACGTTCCTGCCAATTGCCAACTTCGCGACTAGCTTTTGCCTGGGATGCGGTTCGACTCAACGAAGATCGTGGATGAATAACGGGGCAGGTTAAAAACCTGCGCCTACGGATACAAGACGGCATGGTCACTGATGCTGTTTCCAAGAAACCCGGCTTACGCCTGCCTACCCCAATGTGATCCGCTTGAACCCCTCGGCGTAGGCCATGCCCACCTTTTTGCCGGTGTCGATCCGCCCTTGGCGGAACCAGTCTCCCGCGTTCTCCTGGTCAACCTGCGACTTGTGGGCCTTGAGCGCTTTCACCGCAGTGTCCATGTAGGCCTCAACATCGACGAATTGGTCGGAGTTGTCGCCACCGCCGGCCACCCAGACCTCCCGCACCTTATGGGGTTCCAACCCCTCGTCCAACAGCTCGGGGAAGGTCAGCCGGTCCCGGGCGGTGGGAAAGACTGCGGAAAGCGCCGCCTCACCGGCCGCATAATGGTCCGGATGCCCCACGTAATAGCCGGACTCGGTATCCCTGGACGGGCTGCCGACGATCACCACGTCAGGCTTGTAGCGGCGTATCTCCCGGGCGATGTCTTTCCGCAGTTCCAGCGTGGGCTCCAGCAAGGAGTCGGGGTAGCCCAGAAAAACCACGTCCTGCAGTCCCAGGACCTTACCGGCGGCCCTCTGTTCTTTCTCTCTTAACTTCACCAGCTTTTCGCTGGTCATCTCCGGGTCCGAACTGCCCTTGCTGCCGTCGGTGCACAGAACGTAAACCACATCCCAGCCTTCCGCACACCACTTGGCCACCGTTCCAGCGCAGCTCCACTCGGCGTCGTCCGGGTGGGCCATGACAACCATTCCTCTCCGGAACGGCTCTTCATTTTCCGCCATGCAAATATTCCTCCCAATGTTTCCGCCAAACCATCATCAGACCAGCTTTGGTTAGCTTCCAGCAGGCTCGAAATCCAGTGTATCATAGCCTAAGCGCATACCAGAATCGTTGATTATTAGGGGAGCACGTCCCATGCCCACCCTCTGGGCCCAAACAGCTGACTTCGCCAGCATCTCGGTGGGCGACGACCTGCCGATACTGGTCAAATTCGAGTTCCGGCCGCCCGTCAAAGATGGGGCCGAGGCTCCCAAAGAGGACCCGGTTAACACGGAAAAGCTGACCGCCTACGTGAAAGAACTGCTGCTAAAGGCCTTTCCGCCCGACTGCGTAAAAAACGAAAACACAACCATCGAGATCGAGAGCTTGACCGAGTTCCTGCCCGGCGACACCGTGAGCGTGTGCGGCCAAGTGGTCAATAAGTCAGATGAAGGTGGAGGCCAGACGGTGGAGTGCCGGGTGACCGTGGAATCACATGAGGGCGCGATACTGGCCAACGCCAGGGCGGTGGTCAGTTTCTAGAGCGGCCGGTCGGTGGGTTTCTTCTGCGCCGGCGGGCCGAGGGGCGCGGCGGGCTGCTCTCCGGCAACTCTGCTGATTCCAGGTTTGGTGGCTCATCTTTGCCGGCCATCCTTTTGCGGTAGGCCGCCCATTGAACCTGCGTGATTATGGTGAGCAGGATTCCGGGGACGTAGAACGTCATGATTGGCTGGTATTCCTCGGCGTTTATCCACCTGACACCCAAAACGCCGCCCACGATCACGAACGCCCAGGCCACTCCGCCAAGCATCACATTGGTGTTCCATGGGGACCTGATGGCCAATAGCGCCCCGGCAGGCCAGAAGATAAACATGGGAATCATGTACTCTGGCCGGTAGTACCAGGGCTTGGGGAATGACGGACCCTCTGGTTCTTGTTCTTCCATCACAGGTGTTTAAATCATAAAAGCTAGGACCCGTTGGTCCTAGTTGCGCGCCAGCAGCACGTGAAACTCCATGGGATCGATAGCCCGTTCCTCGCGGATGCAGGCAACGGCATACTCTATGCCCATGCGGGCGAACCCGGAATACTGCCGGACGTTGTTGCCCAGAATGACCAGCGGTATATCGTCGCGCAGTTCCACACCCATCTGGCCGGCATCCTCTTCGTCGATGCGCAGTTCCACTTGGCGTCCAGTCATCCGCTCGATCTTTTCCTGGATCCGCTCCACGAACTCGTTGTCTTCCATAAACCACTTCCCTCCCGCGGGCTTCCTTACCGGAAGCGCGGTCCAGCCTCCCGCTGCCGTCTCATTCTAGCACCTGGCTGTTCCGTGACGGAACTAGCCGGGTCCAGGCCGTCACAAAGACGATTATCAACCGGGTCCGCGCCTTTGAAATGGGGCCGGGTTCAGTCCTATTGACACCCTTTGCCGCCTTCACGATAATTACCGGGGCTCTAGGCTCACATATTGGAATTTCCAGGCTCTGGGGCCTGCTTTGGGCCGCCCCGAGGTAAAGGAGATCAATGACCACCGTAAAATACTCCCTGGAAGAATTCACCCAAGACATGGAATCCCTGCTCAAAAGCCAACCCGGCAACCAGCAGATATTCGACAAGGGGTCTGCTTGGCTTGAGCGGCTGATCAGCAACCCCGACTCCATACCCGCGGAATTCCGGCTTCCCTTGGGCGTGGGTCCCCGGCCCAATCACGCCTCCCGCCTGCTCTATCAGGGCGAGAGCGGCCTGCAGGTTACCGCGGTGGTCTGGGGCGCCGGTGAGCATCTTGGCCCCCATGACCACCAGACCTGGGGCATGATCGGGATACTGGAAAACTCCCTCACGGAGACCCGGTACCGCCGCGTGGATGACCGCGACGTGGATGGCTACGCCAAACTGGAGAAGGACCGGTCCGCTACCTTCAAACCCGGCGAGATCACCCTGCTGATTCCCGTGGAAGACGAGATCCACCAGATGGACAACCACACCGACCGGCCAACCGTGGAGATTCACGTGTACGGCACCGACCTGCGAGGGTTGGAGCGCCACAGCTTTAACTTGGAAACCGGCAAGATCACCAATTTCCGCACGACCAAGTGGGACAACTGCTAGCAAGGGCACGGTCCCGATGTCATCGGGATGCCCCTGCGTTGACGGCGAATCATCTAGCGGACAGCGAGTCGATTCCCGGATGGATGATGGGTTGGGAGGCGTGCGCCAGACCCTCAGTCTCGCGTTTCGTCTAAGTTGGATTTTCCCGGCCGGTTAGCCGGCCGCCTACAGAGGAGACAACATCAATGGTCCAGACAATTTCCTCCCAAGACCTCAAGAATCTACTGGACGGGGATTCTCCCTTCGCGCTGATCGACGTGCGGGAGTCGGGCGAGTACAACGCCACCCACATCCCCGGCGCGGCCCTCATACCCAGGCGGCGCATCGAGTACATCATCGAGGACTCTGTTCCGTTCAAGGGCACTCAGGTCGTGGTCTGCGACGACGATGGACGCCGTGCCCAGTTGGGCGCTGGAACACTTGAGAAACTGGGCTACACCAATGTCTCCTTTCTGGAAGGAGGCACCAACCGCTGGGCCAGCAATGACCTGCCCACCGAATGGGGCGTGAACGTTCCCAGCAAGGACTTCGGCGAGATGCAGGAAGTTGTCCACCACGTCCCCGAGATCACCGCTGACGACCTCCACCAGAGGATCGAGAACGGCGATAAACTGGTCATCTTGGACACCCGCACCCCCGAGGAATACCACAACTTCTGCATCCCCGGCGGGCGCAGCATGCCGGGGGGCGAGCTGGCCCTCAGGATCACCGATATAACCAAGGACTTGGACCCCGGCACCACCGTGGTCATAAACTGCGCCGGCCGCACCCGCAGCATCATGGGCACCCGGGTCCTGCAGCGCATGGGCGTTCCGGCGGTGGGCCTCAAGAACGGGACCTCCGGCTGGCTTTTGGCCGGCTACGAATTGGAATACGGTGGCGACCGCTTGGAACTGCCCGAGGTTTCCGCCGAGAGCCGGGCCACCGCCGAGGAATACGCCGTCCGGTTGGCCAGCGAAGACGGCGTCCGCTACTTGGACATCCCCGACCTCCAACAGGTGCTGGCCAAACGGGGCCAAGAGTCGGTCTACCTGATCGATGTCCGCACCGAAGAGGAATACAAAGCCGGCCACATACCCGGCTTCCGCTGGTTCCCCGGTGGACAGGCCGTACAACGTTCCGACGATATCGCCGTGGTCAAGAACGCTACCTACGTCTTCTGCTGCGACGGCACAGCCAGGGCCACCATCACCGCCTCCATCTACCGGCAACTGGGCCACGAGAATGTCTTCGCCGTGGATGGCGGCGCACCCGCCTGGCAGGCCGCGGGCCAGAACTTAGAGACCGGGGTCCCGGCTTCCAGCCTGGCCGGTCTGAGCGCGGCGGAGGCGTCGGTGAAAAAGATCTCCGCCCAAGACCTGAACGCCAATCAACCGGACCTGGTCCTGTTCGTCGACACCAGTGAAGATTTCTCCCAGGGCCACATCCCAGGAGCCAAGTGGATGACCCGTAGCTGGTTGGAGGTTGAGATTGCAGATGCCGCTCCAAAGAAGGGCGCGTCCATCACGGTAACCTGCCGGGACGGGCGCGGTTCCACTCTGGCCGCGGCCACGCTTCAGGGCTTGGGTTACACCAATGTCATGGCGCTGGACGGGGGGATGGCCGCCTGGAAAAAGGCCGGCCTGACCGTGGAAGAGGGCCTAACCGGCATCGTGCGCCCGCCATCGGACATAAACTATCTGGGCGTTTCCCGCAGCTACGGCGAGATGATGAATTACCTGAGGTGGGAAACCGCCCTGGGCGAGAAATACGCCGCTGATTAATCGCGGCCCAGATTACCCCAACGCCGGCAAAGTAAGATAAACGGCAAAGCAGAGGAGGGACTCGATGGCGACGACGCGACAAGATTTAGGAGCGATCCCCGATTTCCTGAGAATGGACGAGGCGATCGGCTCGGACCCGGCCAACGCCGACAAGACCGGCAACTGGAACGGTTGGCCCACCAAAGACCTGAACACGGTCACGCTGATGGACGACCAAGGCCGGGCCGTCCGGATCCGCACCCCGGTGATGGACCTGGAAGGGCTGATCACTCCCACGGACCTGCACTACACCGTGCAGCACTTTGACGTCCCACCGGTGGTGGCGACGGACAAGTGGGAGCTGAAGATTCACGGCCAGGTCAAGAACGCTATCACTCTGAATTTCGACCAACTCCGCCGCTTCGCCGGCCGCAGCGTCCGCACGGTTATGGAATGCTCCGGCAGCGACGCCACCTTCTTCGAGTATTTCAAGGATGAAGGCCCCAAGCCTTCCCGGACCCAAGAGTGCATGATCCTCAGCGCCAGCGAATGGACCGGAGTCCCCTTGGCCGCCGTGTTGAACGCCGCCGGTCTCACCGACAAATCTCTCTACGTGCGGGCCATCGGCAATGACGAAGGAGTCCCCGCCACCGCCGCCGAAGGCACCAAACCCTTCTACTACGACAAGGGCCTGGCCATGGAAAAGGCCCTCCATCCCGACACCATCTTGGCCTGGGCCCAGAACGGACAGCTCCTGGAGCACCTCCACGGCGCCCCCGTCCGTCTGCTGGTGCCCGGCTGGTCCGGCAACTGGTCGGTGAAGTGGATCACAGATCTAGAAATTTTGGACCATATGCCAGACTGCTGGTACCACTACCAGTTCTACTACTACGCCGACTCGGCCGACAGCCCCGACAAAGAGCTCATCACCACCCTGGGCGTCAAGTCCATCGTGACCCAACCCAACGACGACACCGAGAAGATGACCAAGGGCGTCCACATGATTCGAGGCTACGCCTGGAGCGGCGCCGGCGCCATCTCCCAGGTCGATGTCAGCATCGACGGCGGAGAATCCTGGCGCCCCGCCCACATCGAGGAGCCCCGCGACCGGTTCATGTGGGTCCGCTGGTCCTACCGGTGGGACGCGGACAAGGCCGGCAAATACAACATCATGTCCCGCGCCCACGATGAGGTGGGCCGCGTGCAGTCCCGTGAGCCCCGTTACAACAACATGCGCAAAAACTTCAGCGCCATAGTCGGTTATCCAATCACCGTGGAATAACCAACGCCGTATCAGATAAAAGGGCGCCCCATAACCGTGGATTAACCAACGCCACACGAATAAGGGTCCCGCCAAAGACACCCAGGAGATAACCCATGCCTATAATCGACCATGCAAGTGTCCGCCTGGCCCCCACCATGGAACGGGTGCGGGAGCGGTATCTGGTATCTAAAGACCAAGGTGCGGTATCATTGACCGTGAAGGAAGTGGAGATTTCCCCTGGCTGGGAAGGCCGCATGCACACCCATCCGGTGGATGTCTCCATCCAGGTTTTGTCCGGCGCCATTCAGGTCATCCTGGACGACGAAGTCCGGACGGTGCGGGCGGGCACCACCTTGTTGGCCCCGCCGGGCGTGCCCCACAAGTTGATACACCATCTCTGGACCCCGGCTCTACTGTTGATCACGTATCCGTCGGCGGAACTGGAGACAGACCACCTGGAATAGAAAATTCCAAACAACACCCCCGGAGCATCTCGAGGAGGAGCCCCAATGGCCCTGCCACAGATCGGCACCAAAGCAGAACCACAGATCATACCCACCAACGCCGGCCTTCGGACCTTCGCCGCGCCCCCGCAGGCGTTGCAAGAAGACATCGTACCCAACGACCTGTTCTACATCCGCAATCACTGGACGGAAAGCCCAGAGATCGACATCAACACCTTCCGATTGAAGATAGACGGAGAGGTTGAGCGGACCATCTCCCTGTCCTTCGAAGACCTCAAGAAGTTGCCCCAGAAGCGTTTCCAGGTAACCTTCGAGTGCTGCGGCAACAGTCCGGTGCCCGAGTATTACACCAAGTCCCTGCGCATCAGCTCGGTCATGGAGCAGATCAAGGGCCACGGAATCATGGGCAACGCCGAATGGGCCGGGGTCTCGCTCAAGGACGTATTGGAGTTGGCCGGAGTCAAATCCTCAGCGGTCGAGGTGATGTTCGAGGGCGCCGATCACGGTCCCGACGAAGTGGTGGGCGATCCTGCCGAAGTCACCTACGAACGCAGCTTGCCCATGAAAAAAGCCCTCCATCCCGACACCATCCTGGCCTATGAAATGAATGGCGAGCCCCTGCCCAAGGAACACGGCTTTCCCCTGCGCCTCATGGTCTCGGGCTGGTACGGCATGAACTCAGTCAAGTGGCTGGTGGGTATCCACGTGCTGGACCACGAGTTCAAAGGGTTCTACATGACCGAGCGGTACATGACCATGAACGAGCCCGGCAGCCCGGTGCCGTACCGCTATTACACCAAGCTTCAGGTCAAGTCCATCATCACCAACCCGGTCCCCGGTGAGATCATCCCCGCCAGCGGCTACACCCTGGCCGGAGCGGCCTGGTCCGGCGAGGAGGATGTTGCGAAAGTGGAGATCAGCACCGACGGCGGCAAGACCTGGGGCCCAGTGGACACGCTGCACCCACGCGCCGCCTACTCATGGTACCGGTGGGAGCATTTCTGGAACCCGCCTGCTGAAGGAAAATACACCATCATGTGCCGGGCGACCAACGTCGATGGCGTCACCCAGCCCATGGAGTTCCCCAACCCTTGGGATGGGCGGGGCTACGGCAACAACATGGTGTTCCCCTATGACGTGGAGGTCCGGTCCTAGGCCCCTCCGGTCCAGGCCGATTTAACCACCCAACAGAATCAGATAAAAGATTGAGCATTTCAAAACGCATACCGGTCCCGTTCACCTTCGCCGTGGTGCTGGCTGTAGTCCTCGCCCTGATCATTTTCTTCGGGGCATGGGCCGTGTCGGCCGACGTGGGCGCCCAGCGCACTCTGGCCTTCGGCCTGCCGGGCACCACGCCCACCCTGAGCGGCGGCAACCTCCGGGACCCAAACTCGGGGCCATACCAGGTGGGCCGCCTCGTTTCGACTGTCGAGAACAGCGACACTTGGTGGGGCAAGGCATTCCTCAGGGCCTGCCCTCTGCATTAGCCCAGAGCCAGCCACGACAGAACACAACTTAACCAACAAGGACCCAGGAAGGCCGGTGCGGCCTTCTTTGAGAATTACCATCACCATGGCGGTCACCACCACCCCAACCCCCGCAACTCCGGCAACCCCCAGCGCTCCCAAGAAGTTTCACCGGGCCTGGCTCATACTGGCGATCCTGGCAGCGGCCCAGATCGTCGGCCAGTCCATCAGCATGGCGGCTGGAATCATGGTCGCCCCCTTGAACGACCCTGACGGCGTATTCGGCTGGAACATGGGCCTCATCGGCGCCGCCCTGGCCACCTACTACCTCTGCGGAGCTTTGGCCGCCCCCCTGACCGGCATGCTTGGCGACCGCTACGGCGCGCGGCCTATGATGTTCGCCTGCGGCATCCTGTACGCCGTCAGCATGATATTGATCGGCACCGTGACCCATCTCTGGCAGTTCTTCCTGTACTTCGGCGTGCTGCTGTCCGTCACCCAGTCACTGGCCATGGTGCCCATATTGGCGTCGGTCAACGGCTGGTTCAAACAGCGGCTGGGCATGGCCACCGGGCTCCTCTGGGCCTCCGGCGGAGTGGGAGCAGCGGCGGTCGCGCCCGGAATCGCCGGACTCCTGAACACCGTGGGCTGGCAGACTACCTTCACCGTCATCGGCCTGGGAGGAGGCGGGGTATTGGTCTTTCTAACCCTATTCTTCCACTCCAAACCGGCCGACGTGAGGGCCACAGCCTACGGCTCAAGTCCGGACGACCCACCGGAGATATTCCGAAGCAAAGCGATCGAGCGGTTGCGTTTAAAGGTCTTTAACAAGGCCATGCGCCGCACCAGGGCGTTTTGGAACCTGCCCACCATCCACGGCCTGGGCTGTGCCGGTCACGGCATCGTATTGATCTACTCCATCCCATTGGCGATCGATCAGGGCGTCAGCCTGGCAGCCGCGTCGTTCATCCTGGCGCTGATCTCCATCTTCAGCATCGTGGGCCGGTTCATGGCTCCCATCTTGGCCGAGCGCATGGGGGCCAAGCCCGTCATGATGACGGCGTTGTTCATCCAGGGCGTCACGGTCTTGGTTTTGTTCTGGGCCCATGACGCTTGGGCCTTCTACCTGTTCGCCGGCCTGTTTGGGCTGGGGTTCGGCGGCGAGATGTCCGCCTACCTGGTGGTGAACCGCCAGTATTTCGGCACCGGGCCGCTTGCGACCCTCTATGGGTTCGAGATGATGGGCGCCCTTTCCGGCCACGCCATCGCCACGATATTGGGAGGGCTGGCCATCTACGTCACCGGTTCGTTCAACCCGGCCTTGGTGCTGTCCATGTTCTTCAGCTTCTCCGGAGTGCTGGTAATATTCAGTATGGAATCCGGCGCACGCGTCCTGATACCGGACTGGGAGGACGCACTGCCGCCCGAGGCCAAGACCACGCAGCAACTGTCGGACCAAGCGGCGCGGGCCGCCCTTCTGGAGCAGGCGGGCGGAGACTAGCGGGAACACTAAATCTGTTCGCCCCATTTTGATCGAGGGTAACTGGCATGGCTGAACTCATCGACTTGACCCTTACTCTGGGCAGCGACCGGGTCAGTCTCGTGCCCGGATTGGTGGGAGTGGAGGTCGAGTCGATCCAGACTCACGCCTCCCACGCCCGTTCCAACCAGAAACTGTGCTTGGCGACCCATATCGGCACCCACGTGGACGCTCCGTTTCACTTCGTGGACGGCGCGACCACGATAGAAAACATGCCGCTGGAGAAATACGCGGGTCCGGCGATCTTGTTGGACCTCCGGCCGGTGGCCAAGGGGCAATCGCCTTTGTCGGTCTCTGAACTTACCGGCGCCGGGGCAAATCCAGAGTCGGTCAAGGACAAGATCGTTGTCCTGTTCACCGGCTGGGCGGAGGCCGAGTCAGGTGGGCCGCGTTTTTACGGCCATGGCCCCTATCTCAGCACCGAGGGGGCCGCTTACCTGGCCGAGTGCGGCGCCAACGCGGTGGCCGTTGACTTCCCCATCGATAAACACCCGGACACACCTCTGTCCACCATCAAGGACTTTCCGGTCCACCGGCTGCTGCTGGGGCAAAACATCCCCCTCATCGAGAACCTGATCAACCTGGACAAGCTGGTGGGCAAACGATTTGAGCTCTGGGCCCTGCCTCTGAAACTCAAAGGGGGAGACGGCGCCGCCACCAGGGCCGTGGCCCGTATCCTTTAACCGATCGCCATGACGGAAACGCGAGCCGCGCCGATCCTCCTAGCCACCGGAAACGGCGACAAACAGAAGGCGTTCCGGTCGTTGCTCGACGGCCTGCCTTTTCGCCCCGTCACCCCCGCCGAACTCGGGATCGACGTATCGCCCAATGAAGACGGCGACACCCATGAGGCCATCGCCGAAAAAAAAGCCGTGGTGTGGTCTAAGGCTGGTTCCATGTTGGCCATCGCCTCGGACGGCGGCCTGGTTATCCCCGCTCTGGGCCCTGCCTGGGAGAGCCGCCACACCCGTAGATTCGCCGGTCCGGCGGTCGACGACTCCCAGCGGGTGGACCGGCTGTTGGAAATCATGGAATCCCTCGACGGAGCGGACAGAAACGCCTCCTGGGCCGAAGCTGTAGCCATCGCCTATAAGGGCCGGCTATTGGCTTCCTGGGAGCTTCTCGGGGCCGCCGGAGAGATAGCCCAGGCCCGTAAACCAGGCCCGGTCCCCGAATTTTGGGCCTTCACGGTTTGGACCTTCCCACAGTACGGAAAGACCTACAACGAACTAGAACCGGAGGAGCTTGAGTCTCTCAACGACCATTGGACCCGTCTGGGCCATCTGGTCCGCCGCTTCTTCCAGTCCCTATACGTTCCCCCTTCAGGTTAGTCCGGCCGGATGAAGCCCGGTGGTGCGCCCAACGGGTTTGGGATACAATGATTTCCCGTGCCTGACCGGGCGCTTAATGCCATCTTCGGGAGACAGTGACTCTATTGACGACCACCGGCACAACCTCAAGAAAGACGCCCAAAAAGACCCCAAAAAAGACCAATAGCGCCGCGGGCGAGTACAAGGCTCCCGAGACCATTGAGGATGTGCAGGAGCTCCTGCGCGGCCAGCTCTACATCTCCGACCGGGCGTTGGCCGTGCCCATATTCCTGGCCATGAAGCTGCAACGCCCCCTATTCCTGGAAGGGGAGGCCGGCGTGGGCAAGACCGAGATCGCCCGCGCCTTGGCCAACGGACTGGGCACCAAGCTGATCCGCCTGCAGTGCTACGAAGGACTGGACATCAACCAGGCGGTATACGAGTGGAACCATGCCCGTCAGATCCTGGAGATCCGCCTGATGGAGGCGACCGGCGACGTCGACCGGGATGCCGCCAACGCCGGCCTGTTCAGCGAGAGATTCCTCATCAAGCGCCCGCTGCTCCAGGCCATCGACGAGGCGCAAGAAAGACCACCGGTGCTGCTGATTGACGAACTTGACCGCTCCGATGAGGAATTCGAAGGGTTCCTGCTGGAGCTCCTGGGTGACTACCAGATCACGATCCCCGAATTGGGCACCTTCAAGGCGGCCCATCCGCCCATCGTCATCATCACCTCCAACCGCACCCGGGAGATTCACGATGCACTGAAGCGCCGCTGCCTCTACCACTGGGTAGACTATCCCGACTACCAGAAAGAACTTCAGATAATCAGCGCCAGGATCCCGGACGCCCCCAGGAAGTTGGCCGAGCAGGTGACTGCCTTCATCCAGGAGATGCGGGAGACCGAGCTCTTCAAGATTCCGGGCATAACTGAAACCCTGGATTGGCTGTCCGCCCTGCTGGCTTTGAACCAGACCGAACTGGACCCCTCGGTGATCGACGATACCCTGGGAATGATGCTCAAGTATCAAGACGATATCGTGTCGGTTAAAGGCGAGCCGGTGCGGGCGATGTTGGAACGCTCCAAGAACCGCGGGCCACGCCGTGGAGGCCGCCGCCGCGGGTAATGATGCCTGGTCCCATTCCAATAATCCCCAACGATGCCGGCCCCGACGGCCATATCCTGCACAGCCTGACGCTCTTCGGTGAGATGCTGCGCCGGGTGGGGCTGGAGGTGGGTTCGGGCAACATGCTGGACCTGGTCCGCGCCACGGACCATATATCCATCGGAAAGCGTGGGGAATTCTTTCAGGCCGCCCGCAGCATCCTGGTGCACCGAAAGCAGGACCTGCCCATCTTCGACGAGGCTTTCCAGGTGTTCTGGCGCAAGCCCACAGACCGCACCACCACCATGGACCTGCGCTCATTAGGGGAACAAAAGCGCTTCCGGAAACCCCAGGTGAGTACGGGCGGGGACGATGAGCCCGAGGGCGCCGGGGGATATCAAGGCGATCCGGACGATGATTCAGTCCAGAACGTGGACCTAAGCCGCACTTACAGCGCGGTGGAGGTCTTCCGGCAAAAGGATTTTTCCGAGTTCACTTCACGGGAGATGGCCGATGCCCGGCACATGATAGCCAACCTGACCTGGGACCTGGGTAAGAGACGCACCCGCCGGCTGGCTCCCGGCCGGTCCGGTCCTTTGGACCTGCGCCGCACCATGCGGCAGAGCCTCAGATACGGCGGCGAATTCCTGGACCTGGCCCACCGGTCTCGGAAGGACAAGAAGCGTTCCCTGGTGCTCATCTGTGATGTGAGCGGTTCCATGGAGCGCTACACCAGGATGCTCCTCCAGTTCATCCACACTATCGCCGGGAGCTTCGGCGCGGGCGGTGTCGGTCATCTGGAGGCCTTCTTATTCGCCACGCGCCTGACCCGCATCACCAGAAACCTGAAATACCGCAGCATCGATCAGGCGATCGACGAGGTCTCCAAAGCGGTGCCAGACTGGGCCGGCGGGACCCGCATCGGCGACGCGGTCAAGACCTTCAACTACCAATGGTTGCGCCGAGTGCTCAGGGGTGAAGCCGTTGTTTTGATCATCTCCGACGGCTGGGACCGGGGCGACCCTGAATTGCTCGCCCGGGAGACCTCCCGGCTGCAACGCAGTTGTCACCGGCTGGTCTGGCTGAACCCCCTTCTGGGGTCACCCAGCTACCAGCCTCTAACCCAGGGGATGAAGGCCGCGCTGCCCTTCATCGACGATTTTCTGCCGGTCAATAACCTGAACAGCCTGGAATCTCTGGCCCAACATCTGAGCAGTTTGCGGCCGGACCGCGCGCTGGGACAGGCTTACCGCCCGCCAGCCGCCGAAGAACCGGAGCCAGAGCCCGTTCCGGACCCCGTTGGCAAAGTGGACCGGCCCATCGACCGCTTGAAACTACCCACCTTCCAGCACCCTGAATGGGGCAAGAGACGCTAGCACAGCAACTTCAAACCTAGGCCAGAGGAACATTACGATGGCAGACCATCCAACACCCGAAGCGATCATGCATTTAGGCTTGGCCTTTTGGGGTTCTAAAACACTGTTGACCGCCGCCGAGCTGGGTCTATTTACCGAGTTGGCGTCTAACGGGCCCCAGGACGAAGAATCCCTGGCCAACACCTTTGGCCTTCACAGGAGGAGTTCCCGGGACTTCTTGGACGCTTTGGTGGCTTTGGGGATGCTGAACCGGGAAGACGGCAAGTACAGCAACACCCGGGACACTGATTTCTTCATGGACCGGAACAAGCCCGCTTACGTTGGCGGCATGTTGGAGATGGCCAACGCCCGCCTTTACCCGTTTTGGGGGGACCTGACTGAAGGGTTGAAAACCGGAGAACCGCAGAACGAAGCGAAAACCGGCGGTGACCTATTCGAAGCGATCTATGGAAATCCCGAATCCCTGAAAGGGTTCCTGCACAGCATGACCAGCCTCAGCATGGGGGCGAACATCGCCATCGCGGCCAAGTTTCCTTGGGCCGGTTACAAGACCTTCTCCGACGTGGGCACCGCCCAGGGGGGATTAGCAGTGCAGATAGCTCTGGCCAACCAGCATTTAACCGGCTCGGGGTTCGACTTGCCAGTGGCACAAGAGATATTCGAATTATACGTTTCGGATATGGGCCTCTCAGACCGTTTAACATTTGCGCCCGGAAATTTCTTCGACGACCCCATGCCCCAAGCCGACGTCATCACCATGGGCCATATCCTGCACGACTGGGACTTAGACAACAAGCGCATGTTATTGCAGAAGGCCTACCAGGCCCTGAACCCCGGCGGAGCTTTGATCGTTTACGAGACCCTCATAGACGACGCCCGTTCCCAGAACGCCTTCGGCCTGCTTATGAGCCTCAATATGCTGATCGAGACCAGAGGCGGGTTCGACTACACCGGGGAGGACTGCCAGGGCTGGATGAAGGACGCCGGGTTCAGGGACACCTACGCAGAGCACCTTGTGGGCCCGGACTCCATGGTCGTGGGGTTCAAATAGCCGCAAACTTCGCCAATCAGCAGGGTCTGATAAGGCCGGATTCCGATGGCGTAAGCTAGCGCATAAAAATCAACGCCCTAAATGGGAAAGAGACCCTAGCAAGGCAGTTTTGAACTGAGGCGTAACGCTAGACGTTTAACTCGGGAATCCGCCGCGTCAGCTCGGCCCAATCGTCAGTGATAGTTTCGCGGATGAGGACCTTGACGCCCGCGAACACCTCCTCGGGCATCAATCCCATCACGACCTTGGTCCACATCTCCCGGTCATCGTGTCCCAACAAGGGGAAGAACCAGCGTATGAACTCGGGATTTCGTTCGGGCGGCACATGGGCGGCCATGCCACCGACTATCGCGGTTTGCTCTTCCAAGGAAGTGCGTTCCCGCAGAATCGGGTAGAGTTGCTGGTCTTCTTTGTCTAAGTGAATCCTTAGCACCGCGGTCATCGCCGCTGTTTCCCTTGCTGCTACAAGGGGGTCTGACGCGGCAACCATCCTAGCCAACCCCTCTGTCATCATGTCGAATTCATTGTGATCGTGGAGGTAGCCTTGCGCCACCAGCGGCGCTACTTTGTCCATGGCCGGGAACACCAACTCGTCCTCGCCGGCTGCATGCCACATCAATATCTCGCTGAAAAAGCGTAGCCGCTCCACAACAGGCGCCAAATTGCCGTCCTCTGCCGCGGCTTTGTAGGCCGCGTCGTCAATCAATTTCATGTCATTTCGTAATGCTTGGTGAAAGGATGGTATGACATCAAGGGGCGTTACCGGCGTAGCCATTTAAGTTTATCTCCTTCGCGATTTACCAAACCAAACCAATTTCCATGAGTAAAGGACCGTCTGAAGTGTTGCGAACTATAAAATAAAACCATGGGCAGGTCAATTGCCCTCTTTGCGTTCAATAAGGGGAAATACCTGGTGTGTTGGGGTCCAAATAGCCGGGCGTCAGAGCTAGGGTTGGGCCGGCCGCGCCTTCGCCCGCAGCAGCCAAACCACGCCGAACGCCAACCCCGCCAGCACCCCGCCGGCGACGGCGTCCAGGATGAAGTGGTTGCCGGTGAGCACGATGGCGAAGAACGTTAGGACTGGATACAGCAGACCGAAAAACCGGCGCCGTCCGCGGAACGACCGCCAGAACAACACACCCAGAATGACCGTCCAGCTAAAGTGAAGGCTGGGCATGGCGGCGGAGATGTTGTAGTGAGAGGCCATGTCCTCGCTGCCGTACGACCGGGGCCCGAACTCCTGGATCGTGTCCAACAATTCGATGCTGGGAATGGCGAAGGGCGAAGCCACCGGGAAGAACATAAAGGTGACCAACGCCCCAGCCAGGTTGATGAAAACCACGGTCCGGTAGAAGTTGTATTTCTCGCGGTCCTTGACGAACAGGACGAGCGCGGCCAGAAGGATCACGGGCCAATAGGTGATGATGTACACCCAGTTCATCGTCACCACCAGGGCTTTCACATTCTCCAAGGCCCAGGACTGCCAACCGGGTTCCCAAAGGAACCCCAAGTCCCTCTGCAGGGAGACTATCTTCTCGCCATTGACCACGCCCACGGCCCGGGTGTCGGCATGGACCAGACCATTGGTTACCAGATAGACGAGATAAGCGCCAATAAAAAGGGTGATTTCGCTAAGGGCGGCACGGTTGCGCCGAATGGCAGAGATCACCTTGGCTTCAGGCCGGCCCGTCGGAATATGGGCCAATTACAGGAATCCGTGATGGTCCGCCGTTGGAAAGGAATTCGCCGGAACCAGTGTCATCGGGTTTCGATCGCTGTCTTTCAGCCAGATCCCCATCTTTCCAACGATCCCCGTGGCATACCCGAACTTGGCCCGCGTCCAGGGGAGGATAACGGGCACGAAGAACCGTCTGCGAATCCCAAGCTCCATGAGCAGGAAGGAAGCCAAGATCAGAAGTCCGCCGCCGATGGCGTCGGTGATGTAGTGATTGGCGGTGATGGTGATGGCGAATAGGGTCACGGTGGGGTATATAACGCCAAAGGCCTTGAGCAGTATGTTGTTCGACCGCAGGAATATGACGCCAAACATCAACGTCCAGCCGAAATGCAGACTCGGCATGGCCGCGTAAGCGTTGTAGTAGTTGGCTAACTCCCGGCTGGCGTATCCCGATGGGCCAAACGCGCTGATGGTGTCCACAAAATACTCGGCGATCATTCTGGGCGGAGCCAATGGGAACAACATGAATCCCACCAGGGCGATCAAGAAACTGAGCAGAACGACGTTCCGGTAGTATCTGTAACGTTCGCGGTTGGTGACATACAGGACAACGGATGCGGTCAGGACGATGGGAAAGAAAGTGACGATATACGCCCAGTTGAAGAAGATGACCAGCGACCTGGCGCTTTCGATGGCCCAAGCCTGCCATACCGGTTCCCAGAAGAACCCCGCGTTCTTCTCGAATTGAATTACCCTCCCGGCATTGGCTAGGGCCGTGCTTTGGAAATCCGAGAAGACCAGCGCGCGGGAGTACATGTAGACGAAATACGCGCCCACAACCAGCGCTATCTCCCGTAGATGTGGGAGCAGTATCTTGGGTCGGGGATATTTAGGGATGTGATTTTTTACGGAAGCCATTATCAGGCTCTATTGATGACCGCTCGTATTCAGGTCCGGTGGAGCATCCACACCGCCCAACACTTGTGACTCACCTGACTATGATGCGCCGGCAGCAAAGTTATTTTCTTCGCCCGGCGCAATTTTAGTTGGCATTTTGCCAGAATTTCGTCGAAATTTCCAGACCCGGGCGTCCACGATTTTAAACTGGTTCTTCGGTCTTCGCCTTCGTTATGTTTTCAACCTGCCCGTTTTGAGAAGCGTAAATCTCTTCGGAGCCAGGCAACTGACTCGCGTCTTTCGGCCCATTCTTGTTGACCGGTTTAGCCCCGTTTACCTGAAGCACCACCGGTTCGGGATGGAGGTCAACCGGTCCCCGGCGCCGCGCCGCGCGGCTTCCCTGGTACACGCTGCAGTCCAAGCATCCGATCCATTCTGTGGGGACAAAGTCTTTTTTGTACAACGCCCGGGCGGTGGTGTATTTATCGTTGTTCCAGATCTCTTTTACTGAGGATACGTTGAGGTCGCCGAAATCCTGGGTCTTGTCGGTGAGATAGCAGCACGGAGCGAACCCGCCGTCCCAGTTGACCACCGCGGTCCGCCACAGCCGCCAACAGACCTGGCCGTCTTCCTGGTAGGGTTTGTAGAATGGGTCGGCCCTCAGGTACTCGGGGTGCTGGCGGGGCAGCCACCGTTCAGCTTCGGCGAGGTCGTTTTCACCGTGGGGAAAGTCCACTTTCTTGAACACCAAAGAGTCAACTCCCAACTCACCCGCCAAGGCCCGGGCCTCGTCCATTTGGTGTTCGTTCTGCCGCATGACGATGAATTGCCATTCGATATGGGGGGTCTTTGAGCCCAATTCACGCTTCTTCCGGTCCAAGAGCCGCAGGTTATCCAACACCCGGTCCAGATGACCGTTCACCCGGTAGATCTCATAAACGTCCTGGGTCACCCCGTCCAAGGAAACGATCATCACGTCTAGTCCCGACCTGATCACCTGCTCCGCCATCTCC
>JACZYV010000025.1:0-22642 GCA_022570905.1 Chloroflexota bacterium | reverse complement strand
GGTCTCACCGAGCAGGACGACATGGAGAACTGGAACTACGCCCATAACGCCAGCCGGGGGGTGATCGCCCGGCGCCACCCATACAACTATCAGATGGGCATGGGCTTCGACCCCCAGCCGGTGGACACTGACGGCCTGGACATGCCGGGCCAGATCAGGAACGTGACCGATGCCAAAGCGACCGAGCATAACCAACGCGGCTTCTACCAGCGGTGGTCCGAATTCATGAACGCCCCCGACTGGGACACGCTGGCCACCTGGCGCAACGGCAACGGCAAGGAAAACTAGGGTTTTATGACCTTAGCGGTCCTTCGACAGGTCCCCCGATGCATCGGGGAGACTCTCGAACTACGGTCGGAACTCAGGATGAGCGGTTTTAGCGAAGATGCTTCTGGTTAAAGTCAATAATCCCTTCCCCCGTCGCGGGGGAAGGTTAGGTCCGACGGAGTCGGGACTCTCGACATAGTCGGAGATGGGGGCAACCCCTCAAACCAAGTCAAAATGCCCGGGGCGAACCACAAAACCCCGAGCCCATCACGGAGGCCCCAGCGATATGACAACAACCGAGTCAAGCATCGCCCATCTGCTGCTCAAGAACGAGATCGAAGAGTTCCTATACCAGGAAGCCGAGTTGCTGGACGAACGGAACTTAGAGGACTGGCTGGACCTGCTCACCGACGACATCCGCTATTGGATGCCCATGCGCCGCAACGTAAAGTCCAGCGAGATGGAACGCGAGTTCACCCGCGCCGGCCAGGACATCAACTGGTTCGATGAGGGCAAGGAAACTCTGGACCGGCGGGTGAGGCAGATCCGCACCGGCGTGCATTGGGCGGAGGAGCCCCTCTCCCGAATCTGCCATTTCGTCACCAACGTGCAGATCTTGAACGCCGTTCCGTCGGCCTCCGACCCCACCGAGGTTTCGGTGAAGTGCCGGTTCCTGGTCTACCGCAACCGGGTCCAGACCGAAACCGACTTCCTGATCGGCAAGCGGGAAGACACACTCAGAAAGGTGAACGGGGCCTGGAAGATCGCCGATCGAAAGATCATCTTGGACCAGAACGTGTTGCTGGCCAAGAACCTTACCTTCTTCTTCTGATTCCGCCAAACCAATTCCGGCAGGCCCATGATTATTATGAGCAATTTAGATCGACAGCGGTCCGCACCGCGCATCGGGCAACGCCCCGGATGGAGGTATTGAGATGGACCAGGTGATCAACCTGATGCTTTTGGAAGAGGGGGTCAAGATTGCCACCATCGCTGGAGCAACGGTGGAGGTGGTGGAGAACCCCAAAGACGGCGTCTGGATTTTCGCCAAATACCTGACCTGTCCCGATGACCCGTCCCTGGTGGGGACCGAAGACATGTTCTTCGCCCCGGACATCGTGAAAGTGCTGGACTGATGGCGAAATCCATCTCTACACAACCGGGCTACGGGCAACCCAGCTACGAGCAACTGAGAGAAGCCTTCCAGGCCGGGTTCGACTCCATCGACGACGGCGACGGATTCTACTTCGGGTTTAACTCCTCTTTGGAGCGCCACGGCTTCGGGAAACGGGAGGACATCCCCTGCACCTGCTCCGACGGCGGAGACCATGGCCACCAGCCAGAGTGCCAATGGGTCAAAGCCTGACCTTTATGACACCGGCAAAAAGAGGGGCCGGCCAGGATTATTCATCCGCCTGAACCGTGCTTCCCATCTGGTTGATCGCCAAGATCATCTGGTTGAGCCGCCCGGGGCTCCGTTTGTTGTTGCGGAAGGAGATCCTCGGCTTGGAGAGCAATTTGGGTTCGTCCTTTTCCTGGGGCAGCGCAACTGCCTTCTCGATTTCGCCGGATTTCACAAGGTCAGCGAATGAATGGTTCAACTGGGCCATCTGTTCCATCGACAGGTCCTTTTCCAGTCTGATCACAAGCCGGCCACGGACCTGACGGACGGAGTGGTAGGTGGAATAGTAAGACATTATCCAGGCCACCGCCTCTTCGGCGGAATGGGCTATTTTATATAGGGATAAGTCTTCCGGGGATATGTAACCTCGAGCCAATAGCTGCTCTCTGATGAACCGGTCCCAGATCTCCCAATAGTTGTCGCCCGGAACTTCCATGAGCAGCAACGGCATCGGTTGCGCCTTCCCTGTTTGCAGTAAGGTTAATACCTCAAACCCCTCATCCTGAGTACCGAACCCACCTGGGAAAAGCACACAGGCATCAGCCTCCATGACGAAGAACAACTTCCGGGTGAAGAAGTATCGGAACGAGATCGACTTGGGGTCATCCTGCATAACGGTGCTGAGACTTTCGGAGGGGAGAAGGATATTAACCCCAAAACTGTTCTCCGCCCCGGCCCCGTCGATCCCGGCCTTCATGATTCCAGATGCAGCGCCCGTGATCGCCATGAAACCCTGCTCCGCCATCAGGCGGCCGAACCGGGAGGCCAGTTCGTAATGGGGTTCGTCTTCAGAGATCCGAGCCGAGCCGAAGATGGACACCTTGCGGATACCCCGGTACGGCTTGAACACTCGGGCGGCGTACCGGATCTCGTCCACAGTCCGGTTGATCACCTTCAGGTCCAAGATGTCCAAGTCGTCCCTTTTAGTTTTCAGGGCGTTTAACAATATCTCGCGGTATAGCCATTGGCGCAGGTCCCTGCCCTCGAACTCCGAAATCTCTCTGACTTCTTGCAGGATGTCTTCTGCGGTGTCTAGATTCATGGTTCCCCGGATGCTCTGCCCAAAAACTGACCGCGCGGACGGTCGCTCATTAAGCATATCAGCGCGGGGAATATTGGTATAACCGGGCCACCGCCGATCTATGGAATTTCGATGCGCCACGCGACCGCTCATGGTGAGCGGGACACGCGGGCTGATAAGCGGACACTAACGTGGGGTACCAATGTCCTGGCGGGTTGGAAACCCGCCCCTACGACACGTGGTCACTCCGGTGAATGCTGGAACGACGGGTTAGGCGTTCCCGATCACGCCTTAAAGAGGTCCAGCGCGTTCTGGCGGCAGATGCGGTCCTGGTCCGCCTGGTCAAGGTCCACGTGGCCCACGGCGTCCATCAGGCCGCCGCTCATGGCCGCCCAGACCCAGTCCGACCCCAACAGCACGTGCTCCGGTCCGGCCAGGTCCAGCAGCAGCCGCAGGGAGCGGGGGTTAACCGTGACGGTGTCGTAGTAGAGCATGGACATGTACGCTTCCGGCCCGCCCCGTTCCAATTCCGCCACTTTCTCCATGCCCCTGCGGTAGGCCATGTCCAACCGGCCGATGAGGTAGGGCAGGGAGCCGCCACCGTGGCACAGCATCAACTTCAACTTGGGGTGCCGGTCCATCAGCCCGGAGTGGATCAGCTTGGCGGCCAAGATGGTGGTGTCCAGGGTCCGCCCCATGCTGAAGGCCATGTAGCTGGGTCCGACCAGCGGCCATTTGCTGTGGGACGCCCCGTGGAGCATCACCGGCACGTCCAATTCCTCCGCCGCGGCCCACAGCGGCTCCAGGCTGGGGTCGGCCACGTCGATATCGGCTGGGTCGCTGGGCAGCATGACCCCCAACATCCCCAGCGTCTTCACGGCGTATTCCAACTCCCGGGCCGCCCGTTCGCCGTCCCGCATGGGCACCGCGGCGATGGTCCGGAAGGCCGTGCCGCTGTCCTTGGCCGTCCGCACCATGTGTTCGTTCAACAGCCGCACCCAGTCGGCCTCTTTCTCGGCAGGCAATGTGTATCCCTGAATATCCAGCCAGGCGGCCAGATACTGGGAGCCCACTCCGTGCTCCCGCATCCATTCAGACCGGGTCTCGGTCTCGCACAGACTGCCGCCCGCGGCCCGGAGGGTCGGAAGACCGGGAAAGGTCAGAGCGTGGCCGGAGTCGGTCTCTTCAACCTCCACGCCAAAGATTTTGGCCGACTTCTGAGCCTCTTTCAAGAAACTCACCGGCGCGATGTGGGCGTGGACATCGATAAATCCATCGGGGACGCTGGGGGGCGTTTCCTGGGCCATGGCTCCTCCATTTTTTTTAGGCGTGCGGTCTGGGTTTGAGGGTATCCCGCGCGGCTGAGGATATATTCGGGAGTCACTGGAGTCAAGGTTCCTCATAGTATGTATAATGGGCGGAAATTCCCCGGTACCCCAACCGGTCGCCTTGATACTAAATATTTGGGAGGACCCTCCTATGCCCCAGCGTAAAGACGGCGGCGACGCCATCCTCGAAGCCCTACGCAAGCTCGACGTGGACTACATCATATCCTCGCCTGGCTCCGAGTGGCCCGCGGTGTGGGAGGCATTGGCCAGACAGGCCATCAACGAGGAGCCCGGTCCCAAGTACATCAACTGCTGGCACGAGACCCTGGCAGTGGCCATGGCCCAGGGTTACACGCGGATGACCGGACGGATGCAGGCGGTGTTGCTCCATGCCGGCGTGGGCGTGCTCCAGGGTTCCATGGGCATCCACGGCGCGTTCCAGGGCGAGATTCCCATGCTGGTGGCTTCGGGCGAGACTGGCACCTACGGAGAGGCTGAAGGATTCGACCCCGGCCCCCAGTGGCTGCGCAACCTGAGCATAGTAGGCGGACCAAACCGGCTGGTGGAATCCATCACCAAGTGGAGCAGCCGCGTGACCAGCGCCGAGGTTCTTTATGAGACCTTCAGCCGCGCCGGTGAGATGGCCCAGCGCACCCCCAAGGGCCCGACCTTCTTGAACGTTCCAATGGAAACCATGCTGGCAGAATGGACGCCGCCGGCCGGACTCAAGAACAAGCCCCCAGCTCCCAAGACACGACCCGAGTCCTCGGCCATAGAACGAATCGCCGACCTGGTGATCGAGAGCAAGCACCCGGTGATTCTGGCTGACTCCTCGGGACAAAGCGCCGAAGGTTTCAACGCGCTGGTGACCCTGGCCGAGACTATGTCCATCCCGGTCTTCGAGTCTGAGGGTCCCGGCTACGCCAATTTCCCCAATAATCACCCTTTGCACAACGGCTACGACCTGAAGCCCAGGTATGGTGAGTTCGACCTATTCCTGGTGGCGGGCACCCGCGCTCCTTGGTATCCGGGCAGCGCCCGCCCAGCCAACGGCACCGTCGTGATCATTGACGAGAACCCCATCAAAGAGTTCATGGCCTACCAGGACTTGGGCGCGGACCACTACCTGGAGGGCGATCTGCCGCTCACCCTGCAACTGTTGGCCGACTCCATCAAGGCAAAGGGCGGCAAGGCCAACGGCTACGCCGGAAACGGCGGGGTGTGGGAGAAGTACCAGGCCATAAATGACGCGGCCGCCAACGCCAGCCCCATCGACCCCGGCGTGCTCTGTAACGCGTTGAACGAGGCCCTGCCCTCCGATACTATCTATATCGACGAGACCATCGTTCACCGGCCCCAGATACTGCGGCGGATCCACTGGGACAACCCCCAGAGTTACCTGCGGCCCACCGGCGGACTGGGACAGGGGCTCGGAACGGCTCTAGGCGCGAAACTGGCCGCTCCCGACCGCCCGGTGGTGGCCCTCATGGGCGACGGCTCGCTGCTCTACAACCCCATCACCCAGGCCCTGGGCGTGGCCAGAGAAAGCAGCCTGCCCATCATGATCGTGGTGTTCAACAACTCCAGCTACGCGGCCATGAAACGGCTGCACCTGTCCTTCTACCCCGACGGCGACGCCGCCAAGTCCGGCATCTTCCACGGCGTGGACATCCCCGGCCCCGACTACCAGGAACTGGTATCCCCCTTCGGCGGCCACGGAGAGAAGGTGGAAGACCCCAAACGGCTGGCCGGAGCCATCAAAGACGGCCTGGCCGCAGTGGCCGAGGGACGGGTGGCGATCTTGGATGTGGTGTTGTCAGGTTAGGCGGAGCGGTACGGGATGCAGACGTTCACGGTGGTGCCCTGACCAAGAGTGCTCTGGACCTGCACAGAGCCTCCAATCAAACGGGCCCGTTCCTGCATACTGGTGAGGCCAAAGCCACCCCCAGACGGTGAACCGACCTGTCTTCCCGGGTGATCGAACCCTATGCCGTTATCGGCCACGGTAATACACAGTTCTTCCGGGTCGAAACCGAGGAATACCGACGCCGTCTTCGCCTTGGAGTGCTTGATAACGTTGTTCAAAGCCTCTTGGATCACTCTCAATGCAGCCGATCTATTTCGGGGGTCCATCGCGACTATCTCGGCGCCGGAAACCCGTAACGCACCGTCGATGTTGTTCAGATGGAGCCTTTTCACTTCGTTTTGAACCGCTTCTACCAGACCTGACGAGTCTAAGGCCTGAGGTTGCAGGTCCCATACCGACCGGCGGACCTCTTCCACGCACTCGGTAGCCAGGATCGCGATGGATTCCAATTCCGCCCGGGCGGCCGCTGGATCGCTGGCCATGGCTTCCCCGGCGAATCCCATCCGGAGAACCATCAACGTGAGCGACTGGGCGAGGGTATCGTGAATCTCCCGGGCCAGACGGTTACGCTCTTCGACAACGGCGAGATCCCGCCGGCCCTTTTCAGCCAATTTTTGACTAGACACATCCCGGTGGACCGCCGCCAAGCCTATTACGTTCCCCTGGGCATCGATAATGCGGGAGACGTTGATGGACACACTTACGGTCAGTTTGTCCTTCGTTAGCCTCTTCGCCTCAAAAATTCCAGAGATCTCTCCCGCTACGGCAGCCTTGATTCTTTCGTCATAACTGGAGATGAACTCCCACGGCATTATGATGCCGATAGGATTGCCTATCGCCTCTCCGGCCGTATAACCATACAAAGATTCCGCTCCGCTATTCCAAGAATCGATGACCCCCTCGGTGTCGCACGATATTACCGCGTCGGCGACGGCCTGCAGTATGGCCCGGTACCTACCCTCGCCTTCTGAAAAGGAATCAGACAATTGGAACTCCGGACCGCGTTTGGGGGTTCCCGGCCTGTTGAGTTCCGCGAAATTCGTTCATGGCTCAAAAATCTAAGGAGATTAGCCGGACCAGTAAACGGCCTCGCTCTATATGTTGGTGAATCGGACCCCCCATGGCAACTGTCTTTTCGGCTGGTTTTGGACAACAGAAAAGACCGCCTAGGCTGTCCAAACAGCCAGGCGGTAACGTAAATCGGGATATCGGCTAGGTTAGAATTCCGAGTTGTGTCGCCACGCGAATGAGTTCAGCGCGGGTCCGCACATCAAGTTTTTTATAAAGGTTTTCGATGTGAAACTTGATGGTGTGAAGACTCACAGACATCTCGACGGCAATGTCTTTGTTCCGGCCGCCTTTGGCCAGGAATTGTAATACCTCCAGTTCCCGATTTGTAACGGTTGGAGGATCGTGGTCCGGCGGCTGCCCAATCGCGACGGCGCCATGTTCGGAACCATTCTCAAAGGGAATATTGGCTTCGACCTGGGTGCCTGAACCGGGTGAGCTACGCACATCAACAGAACCACCGGCTAATCGGCCGCTCTCTCGAATATTTGCCAGGCCAATCCCGTGGCTGATCGGCGATAGAGCGCTGTGGGTCGTTGAAAGATCGAATCCCACGCCGTCGTCCGTGATCCGTAGCATCAGGCAGGAGCGGGTGTAAGACAGCCAAACCTTGGCCGTATTGGCCTGTGAGTGCAATCTAACGTTGCTAAGCGCCTCTTGGACGATACGAATAACGGCCAGTCTATTGCGCTGATCCATCCCATGAGGTTCTTCTCCTTCCACGACCAATGAGGTCTTTATACCTTCATCAGCAAGCCTGGAAAGGCCCCGGGAAATCACATCTTTGATCGGGTTAGAAGTTATTGCCAATGGCTCTAAATCCCACACCGCATGGCGGGCTTGCTCCAGGCCGAGCTTTGCAAGAGCGTGGGTCGACTCCAGCTCCGCACGCGCCATCAATGGATCAGAATCCATCAGGTCCCTGATGGTATCCGTCCGAAGCATGATTCCGATCAAAGAATGTTCCACGGTATCGTGGAGATCCCGCGACATACGGTTACGTTCTTCAACCAATGCCAACTGCCGCCATAAATCATCCGTCGTTCTATGCTCATTGACGTCCAAGATACAACAGTTGGCGCGAATGAACCGGCCGCTTGCATCCATTTCTGCGATCGCCGAGAAAAGAACGTCGATCACTTCACCATTTTTTTTCACCATTTGGCAAGCGACATCTGTTGCAGAACCGGTCTTCATAAACTTGGGCAGAGCAACCTCAACGGAGTACCGGCGCGACTCCTCGGTCAAAAACTCCGATGACTTGCGGCCGATCACTTCGTCCTCCTCATATCCCAGGGTCTCAAGCCAAATACGATTGACGGAAACCAATTCCTGGTTTGCCCCTATCGTGTGCATCATAACCGGAGTGTTTTCGTAGATCGATCGTAATGAATATTCCTCAGCTCGTGGCGCCTCTTCACTTTGCGGTCCCGTGGGTTCTGCTGCCTCCAAATGCTCAGTTTTCCCAAGCGTTATTCGGGACTCAATCTCGGCGCTCTTCTTTAGTCCGTCTTGCCCTTTCATGCCGGCTTATCCTTTAATGCGAGTTGTGCCAGATACAGCCATCGGCGAAATTTCCGTCGCGACACGATACGGTTCATTTCGTCGATTGGCGATCTAGCGGGAGGCGGTCGGACTCGAATCTGATCGGCCGACAATGCCCGTGATTGTTTTTCTAAGTATGAATGCCTGGGAATCCTGGACGGTATTGAGGGGTAATTGCTGCCGCGGCCGAGAGGTTTTCGATCAGGTCTCGCCAGCGGTTTTGGCCAATCCTCTCCACCACCTGGGCTTGCACTCGCTCCCACATCGGAATGGCCTCGGCCACGAACTCCCTTCCACGTCGGGTGACCGACAACTCCCGCGTGCGGCGGTCCTCACCCGGCGCCATCTCGATTAGCCCTTGGTTTACCAATGGTTTGAGCAACCGCGACAATGATGTCCGGTCCATCACCAAGTCTTCCGCCAAACAGTTGACGGTCGTTTGTCCGGTGGAAACCAACGTAACAAGGACCGGGAGTTGGGTGGACCTGAGGCCCGCCGGTTTTAGGGCTTCGTCGTACATCTGTGTGATCGCCCGCGACGCTTTTCGGAGGTTCAGACTGGCGCAGGCGGCCAGCATGTAGGCGCACTTATCCAAATCAAGCTCAATATTCGCTGAGCCAATGTACTTTTCCATATATAAGAGTATACACACCTAATTCCCATCCGTCTACCAATCTACGATTTAAACGAGTCGATGGGCCTCGACGAAAACCAACCAATCACCAGACTGGCCACGAAGATGGTTGGAAGACCCCAAGCGGCGGCCCGACGCCGATTATCACAACGTCCGCCGTCTTAGAAAGCATGGGGCATGGCCTCGAGAGGGAGAGTGGAGCGAGTCTAATGACGCACCGGGTTGGCGTCAACAAAGCGCTGGTGTCGTCTATGTACGAACGCAGGAGAAAAAATCGCCGGGTCCGTGGACACGGCCTGCTAACCGGCCATATCTTCGTCCATGAGCCCGGCGATCTGAAGATTGGCGTCGCCGCCCAGGGTTTTCAGTTGCTGGGCCACCCGCCGGCGACGGTGTTCTGGGTGGTTTTGGTTCAGCTTCCACTTGCCCTGTAACGACGTTATCTTTATCTCGAAGGCGACGATGCGCTTCAGCATCTGCTCTGAGTAAGTGGTGCTGAAGTCCGGCTGCCACGGCTGGGGCTGGGATGCCTCGTGTTGCTCCGTGAGCCGCCCGACGCTCTCTTCCAATCGAGCCCGGTCTTTCACCGCTTTGAAGACGCCGGTGGCATGGACCGCGACGTAGTTCCAGGTGGGCACCGTATCTTCTTCTTGGTACCAGGTTGGGGAAACGTAGGTATGGGGGCCGTGAAAGACCACCAGCACCTGCTGGCCGTCGGCGTGCCGCCATTGGCGGTTGGCCTTGGCCATATGGCCCAAGATGATCCCTTGCTCCCCGTCATTCTCATTTAGCATGAAGGGCAGATGGCTGGCCATGGGCTCGGAACCGGTATGGGAGAACAAGATGCCGAAGTTGTTGCTCTTCATGAATTCGAACATCTTGGGTCTATCGTCAACCGCGTAATGCTTGGGCGTGTACATCTCAATCCTC
The DNA here is from genome assembly GCA_022570905.1 of Chloroflexota bacterium. Taxonomy (GTDB): domain Bacteria; phylum Chloroflexota; class Dehalococcoidia; order Lucifugimonadales; family UBA3495; genus UBA9611. The sequence goes on along the minus strand of JACZYV010000025.1, from coordinate 12,580 downwards.
AGGAAACAACTCAGGGGCGTCTTAGTTGCATTTTACACTTAAGACCAACCTCGCCGGGTAACGCAAGGGCGTTTACAACGCCAAAGTTGCTAGCCGCTCACGCCTCTGGTACGCTTCCCGAAGCTAGTTACGGAAGTGAGTCCTCTTGACCGAGAAAGCCAACATCACCGCCGACCTGTTCGTCACCTGCATCATCGACCAGCTTTATCCTGAGGTTGGTGTCAGCGTGGTCAGGGTCCTGCGCCGGCTAGGAGTCACCGTGGGCTTCCCCAAGGGCCAGACCTGCTGCGGCCAGCCCGTCTATAACACCGGGTTCAACCGTGAAGCCGGCAAGCTGGCCAAACGGGTCTTGGAACAGTTCCGTGACAGCGAGTACGTCGTTGTTCCGTCGGGCTCTTGCGCTGCCACGCTGCGGGTCTTCTACCTGGAGTTGTTCGCCGAAGACCCGCAACTGCTGACGGAGGCCAAGGCCCTGGCCGCCAAGACCTTCGAATTTTCTGAATTCCTGGTGAAGGTCCTGGGAGTGGAGGACGCCTCGCTATGCGGGGCCAGCCATCAAGGGACGGCTGTCTATCACCCCAGTTGCCACCAACTCCGCGAGTTGGAAGTTCGAGAGGAACCAAAAACGTTGCTCCGCTCGGTCCCGGGACTGGAGGAGAAGGAATTGGAGGGCGCGGAGGTCTGCTGCGGTTTCGGGGGCGCCTTCTCCGTGAAATTCCCCCACATATCGGAAGGAATGGTGGCCGACAAGATCGCCAACGTGCGGGCCAGCGGCGCCGAAACGCTGGTGTCCTGTGATATGAGCTGCCTGATGAACATCGGCGGGGCGTTGAACCGTCAGGGGTCGGAGGTTAAGGTCCGGCACCTGGCCCAGATACTCGATGCCGAATCTGACTGAAGATAGGGACTAACCCATTGCCCGAGATAAAGACACAAGATTTCTCCGCCGCGTCGGTAAAGGCCATGCTGGACCCCAAGCTGCAACGGGCCCTGGACCGCGTGGGCTCCGGGTTCGACGTCGCCCGCCGCGCCGCCATCGAGGAAGTTAGCCCCCAGGTATGGGAGCAGTGGCGGCAGCAGGCGCGTGACATCAAGGTCCACACCATCGAACATCTGGACTATTACCTGGACCTGCTCTACACCACGGTCACCGCCGCCGGGGGACACCTTCACTTCGCCAATGACGCCAACCAGGCCAACGAGATCGTCGCCCATATCGCCCGCACCCGGAACGTCAAGGTCGCCGTCAAGAGCAAGAGCATGGTGTCCGAGGAACTGGGCCTGAACCCCGTATTGGAAGCCATCGGCGTCGAGGTCTGGGAAACGGACCTGGGCGAGTACATCATCCAACTGGCCGAGGAGACGCCCTCCCACCTGGTGGCCCCGGCGCTGCACAAGTCAAAAGAGGACGTGGCCGAACTTTTCACCGAGAAGCTGGGGATCCCCTACGACGAGGACATCTACCACATGGCCGCAACGGCCCGGACGGTGCTGCGGGACAAGTTCATGGAGGCCGACCTGGGCATCAGCGGGGCCAATTTCGTGGTGGCCGAGACCGGCACACTGGTGATCATCACCAACGAGGGCAACGGCCGTCTCTGCACCTCGGCCCCCCGGATACACATCGGCATCACCGGCATGGAGAAGGTCATCCCGTCCATGCAAGACCTGTCCGTGTTCCTCCGGTTGCTGCCCCGCTCCGCCACCGGTCAGCGCATCACCAGCTACGTGAGCATGATCACCGGCCCCCGCCGTGCTGACGACGAGGACGGCCCCGAGGAATTTCACCTCGTCCTGGTGGACAACGGCCGATCTAAGATGTTGGCCGACCCGGCATTGCGGGAGGCCCTGTACTGCATCCGCTGCGGGGCCTGTCTGAACATCTGCCCGGTCTACCAGCGGGTGGGCGGCCATGCCTACGGCTGGGTGTATCCCGGCCCCATCGGCGCAGTGGTCTCGCCGATGCTGATCGGCCTCCCCCAGGCCAAAGAGCTGCCCCAGGCCTCCACCCTTTGCGGGGCCTGCCGGGAAGCCTGTCCCATCAAGATAGACATACCCAGGATGCTCCTGGACCTAAGACATAAGACGGCCGAGAGCCCCGACAAAAGCCAGCAGTCGGCGCCGGAGATCGAGCGGATCATCGCACGGCTCTACGCCGGGCTGATGAGCCGTCCCCGGCTGCTGCGCCTGGCAGTTAGGTCCGGAAGGTTACTCCAGAAACTGGAGCGCTTCGTGCCTTTCTTCTCGCCTCTGACCAAGGACGGGAGATGGATCAGGAATGCGCCGCTTCCGCCGCTGTCCAAGTGGACCCGCTCCAGAGACCTGCCCGCCCTGCCCAAGCAGACGTTCCACGAGCTTTGGGACAAGGGAATAGCCGGCGGGACGCGCGATGATTAACCAGGACAACGGCGTCCCCGGCGTTCCCAAAGAAGAATTCCTACAGTCGGTTAGAGAATCCTTGGGGCGTGAGAACGTGCCTCCGGCCCAGCCCTACCCGCTGTTGGTCGAGACGCTGGCCGACTTGGAGCGGCAGGCCGCCGAGATACGGCAAAGGATCCTTGAGGACCGCCCAACCCTGTTGGATAAACTTGCCGACATGGCCGGCAAGGGCGGCTGGAAGGTGTACCGGGCTGCGGGAGTCGAAGAAGCCGTCGGATATATCGAGTCCGTCGTGCTGGAGTCCGGAGCCGCCAACATCGTCCGTTCCGCGCAGGAAGTCTTCGACCAGGTCCCGGTGGACGCCGCGCTGGCCAATCTGGGCCTGAAGGTCACAACCGTGCTGTACGACGAAGCCAACTCCCGCGAGGCGCTGCGCGAGGAGATACGGCAATCCGGCATCGGTATCACGGGGGCCGACTACGCCCTGGCTGAAACCGGGTCGTTGATCATATTGCCCCGCCGCGGATTGAGCCGCTTGGTCTCCTTGGTCCCGCCGGTCCATATCGCATTGGTGCGCCCCGAAGATCTGCTGGACTCCTTGGACGACCTGTTCTTGTTGCGGCGGCTGGAGTATCATCAGCGGGGCGGCGAGATGGGCAGTTACCTGAACTTCATCACCGGGCCCAGCCGCACCGCCGACATCGAAATGACCATCGTGGAAGGCGTCCACGGACCAAAAGAGGTCCACATGGTCATCCTGGGCTAGCGCTTGTAAGTAGAAAGAAGCGAAAATCCCTTCTCCCTCGCAATGGGGAAGGTTAGGTCCGACGGAGTCGGGACTTCCCGGCCCCGATGCATCGGGGAGGACGCTCGATAGAGTCGGCGCTCGACATAGTCGGAGATGGGGGCACCCTTTTCCGCGCCCCATATTCGATTAACCCACCCCACCAAAAGGTGAACCCACATGCCGATGCGCGTTGGATTTAGCGAGTTCCGCAAGCAGATGCTGGAGCGGGACTTGGCGGCCATCGAGGAGATAATCCCCATACTGGGCGTTGAGAAAGTGATCCTGATCGGGGACATGGCTGCCGGAGACTACAAACCGGACACCAAGATCGAGTTGGTCATCGTCCATAAAACCGAATATTCCTTCGGACGGCGCGCCGATTTCTTCTCGTACCACCTGCCTAGCTCGGTGGAGGTGGACACCCTGGTCTACACTCCGGATGAATTCGAGGAGATGCGGGAGAAACTGCCGGCCTTGGGCAAGGCGTGCCGCGAGGGACGGGAGATATTTAATGCCTGATTACCTGGCGGAGGGCGCACGCTGGCTGCGCCAGGCTGAACAAGACTTGGAAGACGCCCGTTACCTCAAAGAAGGCGGCCGGCACAACCTGGCCTGCTTCATGGGACAGCAGGCGGCCGAAAAAGCCATCAAAGCCTACCTTTACCACAAGCGGGTCGAGGACGTCTGGGGCCACTCGCTTTTGGACCTGTGCGAAGACGCCAAGCTCTTCGACATGATGTTCGACACCGTGAAGTCGGAAGCCCGGCAGTTGGACAAGTACCACTACATCACCCGGTACCCGGAGTTCTTGCCCAGCGGCACCTGCTCGGAGGCCTTTGACGAGGTTGACTCGGAACGGTCCATCGAGCTTTCCACCCAGGTGGTGGAGTTCGCGAAAGCGCGGATAAGCTAGATGAATCCCCGCGCGGAGTCGCTTCTTCCGGAGCAGTTCGGTCCGCTACAGGGAGTGCGTATCCTTTCCACCGGCTCCATCATCGCCCAGCCCTTCGCCGCAACCTTGGCGGCGGAGATGGGGGCCGAAGTGATTCAGATCGAGCGTCCGGGGGTGGGCGACATCACCCGTGACGTGGGCATAAGGCTAGAAGGCAAAGACGGGTCTTCGACCAGCGCTCTGTGGGCCCAAGACCGGCGCAACACCTTTTACATCACCCTGGATTTCACCGCCCGTGAAGGCCGGGAAATGTTCCTCCGGCTGATAGCCGGTGTCGATATCTGGATGGAAAGCTCCAAAGCCGGCACCTACGCCAGATGGGGATTGGACGATGCGGCGATTCTGGCCGCCAACCCCGCCATCGTTATCACCCACGTATCCGGGTACGGTCAGACCGGCCATCCCGGCTACCTGGACCGGGCCTCCTACGACCCCGTCGGCCAGGCCTTTGGCGGCACGATGGGCCTCACCGGATCACCCGACCCGGAACCTCCAATGGTTGCCCGCCCGTTGGCCGGCGATTACGCGACGGCCCAAGTTTGCCTGTGGTCTTCTTTGGCGGCCTACATCCATGCGCAGCGCACCGGGCAGGGCCAGGTGATCGACCTGGCGCTGTACGAGGCGGTCCACAAGATGATGTCAGCCTCGATGTTGGAATACTTCGAGACCGGGGAGGTCCGGGAGCGCAGCGGCAACCAAATGAGGAGTGCCCAACCCTTTGGCGCCTACCACGCCCAAGACGGCTGGGTGGTCATCGCCGCCGTCGGGTCCGTCTTTGACCGTGTCTGCGCGGTCCTGGGCTTGGACACCGCCGATGGGCGCTGGGCGGAGGCCCAAGCCGATTCGGAATCGATGGCCGGGATCGAATTCGAGGCCATCCTGCAGGGTTGGCTGGATGACCACACCGTGCGTGAGGTTGTGGAGGTCATGAATGCCGCCCAGGTGGGATGCAGCGCGGTGATGACTCCTAAAGACATCGCCGAAGACCCGCATTACCAGGCCAGGGAAGTCCACGCCGAATGGGAAGATCTGCAACTCGGCCGGAAGATCAAGGGGATCGGAATAGTACCCAAATTCTCCGAAACACCGGGCAAGATCTGGCGCGGGTCCACGGCCTTGGGCCACGACAGCAACCTGGTGTACCAGCATTACCTTGGCCTGGAACAGGCGGAGTTGGACCAACTGCGGGAGCGGGGAATCATCTGAACTTGGCTTCGGAGTCTAGGGCCTGAGCAGGAACAGGCGCACCGCCCGTTCCGCCGTCCCCTCCAACATCGCTCCGGTCCGGCTGAGCGCCTGCTGGAACGACATGGTGCCGTCGGAGATGCACAGTATCGACGCCACGCCGTGGTCGTAGAGTTCCTCGTGTCCCTCGCCCAGGCTGCCCGCCAGCAGCACCGTGGGCACGCCGTGGGCCTGGGCATGCCGCGCCACCCCCACCGGCGCTTTGTCGAACACCGTTGACCGGTCGGCCCGGCCCTCTCCCGTTATCACCAGGTCGGCCCCCGCCAGGTGGGAGTCGAAATCCAGCACCTGACAGACCATGTCGATGCCCGACTGTATCTTGGCCCCGGCGAAGGCCATCAGCCCGGCCCCAAGTCCACCGGCCGCGCCGGCTCCGGGAACGTCCAAAACGTCGCAGCCCGTATCCCTCTTTACAACCTTGGCGAAGTTGAGCAGGGCGGCGTCCAATTCAGCAACCACCTCTTGCGACGCCCCTTTTTGGGGACCGAATATCTCCGAAGCGCCGGTCGGCCCGCAGAGGGGGTTGGTCACGTCGGTCGCGGCGATTATCTCCACACCTGAGATGCTTTCCAGCAGCCCTGTTACGTCGATACGGTCCAGACGGGCCAAAGCAGCGCCACCAGGCGGCAGGGCGTTACCGTAAGAATCCAGGAACCTGACTCCCAGGGCGGTGGCCATGCCGGCGCCGCCGTCGTTGGTGGCGCTGCCTCCCAGTCCAACGATCACCCGCTTAAAACCCCTTTCTGACGCCTCTTTCAATAGCTGACCGGTGCCCAAGGTGGTGGTCACCTTTGGGTTGCGCCGGCGGGGCGGCACCATGGCCAACCCCGAGGCCCGCGCCATCTCGATCACGGCGGTGCGTCCGTCGCCCATGACACCCCATTGGGCCTCCACCTGCTGGTTGATGGGACCGGTTACGGTGCTGGTGAAGATCTCGCCGCCGGTGGCGTCCACCAGGGCATGCAGCGTCCCGTCGCCGCCGTCGGCCACCGGAAGCAACACCGTCTCCGCATCCGGAACGGCCTTTAGGACCCCCCGGGCGATGGCCCGGGCGGCCTCCAGACCGGAGATGCCGCCTTTGAATCCCTGAGGGGCGATGACTATCTTCATATGGGCGTTTTGGCAGGGGGCAGGGGCTCGATTTGAGTCTAGCCTAGGGCTCATCCACGGCCCGGCCATTATACACTCCGGGATACCCATCCCAGGCGGCCTTTGTTACAATCAAAACCGCTCAGAATACTCTAACCGCCGCCTCTGGGCCTGACCGGCAACTCGACTGGAAAGCGGCATATCTGGAGATTGCCCAATGCCCTCGAAAGAGGACCTGAAACGCCGTGCGGCGGAGATCATCGACTCCAAGGCCGATGAACTGACCGCTCTGGCCAAGACGATCCTGAAGAACCCCGAACCCGGATTTCGCGAGGTCAAGACCGCCATGCTAGTGGCCCAGCAGTTCGGTGCATTGGGGATGCAGCCGAGGAGCGGACTGGGCGTGACCGGGGTGCGGGCCGACGCGTCGGGCACCTCCCCCGGCCCAACCGTGGCGGTGCTGGGTGAACTGGACTCTCTGATCGTGTCCGACCACCCCCACGCCAACCCGGACACGGGCGCGGCCCACGCCTGCGGGCACCATTGTCAGATAGCCATGATGCTGGGCGCGGCCATGGCCCTCACTAATTCCGATGTCCTGACATCCCTGGCGGGGCGCATCGCATTTATGGCGGTGCCGGCTGAGGAATATATCGAGATCGAATTCCGGAACGGTCTGCGCGAGCAGGGCAAGATTGAGTTCCTGGGGGGTAAAGCGGAATTCGTCCGCCTTGGCGAGTTCGACGACGTCCACCTGGCGATGATGCTACACACCACCAGCAATCCCGCCGAGAAGCTGATGTGCATCAGCAACACCAATAACGGCACGGTGGCCAAGCGCATCCAGTTCATCGGCCGGGCCTCCCACGCCGGCGGCGCGCCCCACCTGGGCATCAACGCCCTGAACGCCGCCATGATGGCCATGACCGCCATCAATTTCAACCGCGAGACCTTCAGGGACGAGGACAGCATCCGCGTCCATCCCATCATCACCAAGGGCGGGGAAGCGGTGAGCGCGGTGCCCGCCGACGTTAGGATGGAGACCTTCGTCCGGGGCCGCACGCTGGAGGCCATCATGGACGCCAACGCCAAGGTGGACCGCGCGCTCAAGGCCGGCGCCATGGCGGTGGGCGCCCAGGTCAAGATACAGACCATCCCCGGCTATATGCCCCTGCAGCAGAACAAGGCCATGGCGGAGATATTTAGGGCCAACGCCGCCGTCCTGGTGGGTGAAGAGAACGTTGGCTACGTGGACCACCGGGGCGGCTCCACCGACATGGGCGACATCAGTCACTTGATGCCGGTCATCCACCCTTACGTCGGCGGCGCGACCGGCCTGGGCCACGGCGCGACTTACGTGATAGAAGACTACTCCCTAGCGGTGATCAAGGGAGCCAAAGCCCTCGCCTACACGGTCATCGATCTGCTTGCCGATTACGCGTCCCAGGGCAATAATATCGCCGGAGATCAGCGCCCGGACATGTCCATCCCGGAATACCTGAAATTCATGCGCGACCTGGCCTCGGAAGAGGTTTTCGATGGCGCCTAAATCATGACTACACCTAAACTTTCACCCAAGGCCACGTAACCCATGGCTACAACTGTTCTTACGGTCGAAGAACTCAAGAAGCTGGCCTGCGAAACCATCGAGAAGCGGAAGAAGGAGATCGTGGGGTTGGCCCAGCAGGTGCTGGCCAACCCCGAGGCCGGCTTCCGTGAGACCAAGACCGCCCAACTGGTCGCCCAAAAGTTCCAAGAATTGGGCATCAAACACCAGGGAGGACTGGCCCTCACCGGACTCAAAGGCCGCATCCCGGGCGGCGCCGGTCCCGGGCCAACCGTGGCCGTGATCGGCGAATTGGACTCCCTGGTGGTGACCGAACACCCCCACGCCGACCCTGAAACCGGGGCGGCCCATGCCTGCGGACACCATTGCCAGATCGGCATGATGTTGGGGGCCGCCATGGGCCTGCTGACGCCGGAGGTATTGTCCCAACTCTCTGGAGAGATCGTGCCCTTCGCCGTGCCCGCCGAGGAATTCATCGAGGTCGAGCAACGGCTGGAGATGCGGGAACAGGGCAAGTTGGAATTCCTGGGCGGCAAGCAGGAACTGATCCGGCTGGGGGAGTTCGACGATGTGGACATCGCCATGATGTGCCACACCGCCAGCGATATGGGCGAGCGGAAGTTCGCCATGGGCGGCACCAGCAACGGGCATGTCGTGAAGTTCGTGAGATACACCGGCGTCGGGGCCCATGCCGGCAGCATGCCCCACAAAGGCGTCAACGCCTTGAACGCGGCCTCGTTCGCCATCCAGGCGATCAACGCGCTCCGGGAGACCCACCGGGCCGATGACACCGTTCGCATCCACGGCATCATGACCAAAGGCGGCGAGGCGGTCAGCGCTGTTCCCTCCGACGTAAGGCTGGAATGGCGTGTCCGCTCATCCACTCCCAAGATGGTGGTGGAAAACTCCGCGGCGGTGGACCGTTGCTTCCGGGCTGGGGCCTTGGCCGTCGGCGCGTCCGTGAACATCACCACCATTCCCGGTTATCTGCCCATGCGGCACGACACTAAGCTGCAGGAAATCTTCCGGCGGACCGCCGTCGATCTGCTGGGCGAACGGTTTACGCTGGTGATGCCGGCGCGCCGCAACCGGGGCGGCTCCACCGACATGGGAGACCTTAGCCACCTCATTCCGGCCTGCCACCCCTACGCCGCCGGAGCAACCGGTCCGGGACACAGCAAGGAGTACATCATCACCGACTATGAGTCGGCCGTGATCGTGCCGGCCAAGATCATGGCGATGGTGGTGATCGATCTCCTGGCCGACGGCGCCAAGCGGGCCAAGGAGATCAAAGCCAATCACCGGCCGCTCATGACCAAGCAGGCCTACATCAAATTCCAGCGGGAGCGGGCCGAGGTAACGGACTTCGACGGGGCTGCCTAGCAGCAACTTCAAAAAGTGGTCCCACGGGTCCGATTCCATCGTGACTCTCGACTACGGTCGGAGCTCACCACGAACGGATGCAGGCGTCTTTCCCGTTCGTCCTGAGCCCCGTCGAAGGACCGGCGCAAACCGCACTTACGCAAAAGACCAGCCTTAACTCCAGCGGTGGTTCGACGAGCTCACCACGAACGGATGCAGCCGGACTTAGATCCCCAAAGCGAACATTGCCGTGCCTGCGATAAGTGGGATGGCCAGATTGTCATCCGGCGGGACCGATGCCAGTTCCACCGCTCCGGCCACGGCGGCCCCCACCCAAAGCGCCCAATGGTGGTCAATGCCGTTGGCCGCGATCAGCACCGCTGCCGCTCCGGCCCCAACCCCGACGAAAGCCGCTGTCCCCAAAGGAGATTTGCCCCGTATCCTCGGCCCGGGCATGCGCCGCCCCACCATCGCCGCCGCCGGGTCGCCCAGGGACAAGAAGAACATGACCGGTATGGCCACCTCCTTCCCATACAGCACGTAAACCAGTAGCGCGGCGATGAGCATGTAGGTGGCCCCGGTGATATGGGCCGCCTCGTCCTGCTTCAAGAGCGGCGCCAGCCATCGGGTAAACAGCCTATTCAGCCAACCAACCCTGAACCGCACCAGGTCCAGAGCCAACCCTCCGGCAGCCAGCACCGCCAAGGCCCAGATCATGGCTGTTTCAGATACGAAGATGCCGGCCAATGGGATCGAGGACCCGGCGACGACGTGGAATAGCCTCCGCCACACGGGGGGCGGAGCTCCCGGCGTTACCCTTCTCTCTCCGCCGTAGACCAGCATGTCCAGATACCGGCGCATAGGGCGCATTGATATAAGCTCCCCTTGGATAAGAGCTAGGTCCTAACCCGCCGCCAACGATGATTACCGGGCCGCGGATAGGGCATTGAAGAGGTCCAAAGAGGAAAGAAAGAATCGCGGCGGCGGCGATGCCGGACTTATGCGACGAACCTACCGGCTGATTATTAGAACCGCACCGTTATGCTGTCCCCGGCCCGCCAGCGCAAAAGCCTGATCTTGGTGCCTACGGGAACTTCAAAAACCATCCAGCCGTCGATCGAAGTATTTTTGGCTAGCTCGAAGGAACCCTCCAAGAAGAGGATGTTGTTCTCCTTTTTTCCCCGGACCGAATCGGCCGCCTCCACCAATATCTGCGCCGATTGGAGAGGCCCGTCTCCACCGCCGCACTGGTAGTCGAACGTTCCCGGTTGGTCAAAACGATGGGAGACCGATCCTCCCGGCGCGATCTGGACCGGCTCAACACCAAACTCAGGCAAGTCGCCGGAGCTGAACTGGACCGCGGAGCCCGTGTCCCCGGAATTGTTCCAGCGGACATTGGTCCCGGCGTTCACGATCAGCCGGGCGTGGTCGGTGCACCCGCCGGCCTCCAAAGTCACCGTCGCATCATCCTGGCCCCGCTTGTCCAGAAATACCGAGTCTGAGACGCTTATGGGGCGGTACCGGTCCTGGAAAAAGCCCTCGAGCACCGCCGCCTGCTCGTCGGCCACCAACACGGCGTTCACCGCTATATGGTTCTCCACCTTGATGCGAAGCAGCAGCAATTCCAGGCCTTCTTCGGAGGGCCTGATCCGCCATTTGCGGATCACATCGGAGGGGTCGATGGTCGAGTAGCGGAGTTCGTCGGTGCGGTTCATCTCCAAGACGTTCAACAGCAGGATCCGGCCTTCGTAGTATTGACCCAGCGAGGAGGACGCGTCGCTGCACGCCGCGATCAGGATGGGCATCGTGATCAGAAGGAGCCAAAAAATCGAGCGCTTAGAAATCAAGCCGGTACTCCAGGCAGCCGGAAATATTGTTCCGGTGGGTTTGATGCAGATTCTCCACTGCCAACAGCAGCCGGATCATGAGCCGGCGGTGGTCAGACTGGGCAACTGCCGCAGGCGCTGGACCAGGTCCACCAAAACTTCCAGCAGGTAGTCCACCTCTTCGTCCGTGTTGCCGCGGCCCAGAGTGAGCCGGAGGCTGCCACGGGCGACCTCCGCCGATTGGCCCAGGGCCAACAGAACGTGGGAGGGCTCAAGCGAGCCAGAACTGCAAGCGCTGCCGCTGGAAGCGGCGATCCCGGCCACGTCCAGGCCAAGCAAGATGGGCTCCCCTTCCACTCCCGTGAAGGAGAAATTGGCGTTGTTGGGCAGTCTCTGGGTGGCGTGGCCGTTCAGGCGGGTACCCGGTATCCGTTCCAACACCGATTCAATGATCCGGTCCCTGAGGGCGGCGCAGTGTTCGCTGGTCGCCTCTCTGGTGGAGTCAGCCGCCTCCAGGGCCAGAGACAAGCCGATGATTCCCGGTATATTCTCCGTGCCAGAACGGCGTTCCCTCTCTTGTCCTCCGCCGTGAATCAGGGGGAGATAGGGGGTGCCCCGTTTTATGTAAAGCACGCCCGTGCCTTTGGGGCCGTGGAACTTGTGCCCGGACAGGCTCAGCAGGTCGACTCCCAGGTTGGCCACGTCCAGGGTGAGGTAACCGGCGGCCTGCACGGCGTCGGTGTGGAAAACGATGGTCCGGGACATCTCTTCAGCCCGCTTCCTGATGGACTTGGATATCTCGGAGATGGGGTTTATGGTCCCGATCTCGTTGTTGCCGTACATGATGGTAACCAGGGTTGTGCGCTCGGTGATGGCGTTGTACACCGCCTCCGGGTGCACCATGCCATCGGCGTCCACCGGCAGATAGGTGACCTCAAAGCCCTGGGATTCCAGGTATTGGCAGGTGTGCAGCACCGCGTGATGCTCCACACTGGAGGTCACGATGTGGTTCCCCGTCTCGTGGAGCGCCGTGGCAACCCCATGGATCGCGGCGTTGTCCGACTCCGTCCCGCCGCCGGTGAATACCACTTCTCTGGGCCGGCAATGGAGCACGCCGGCCACCCGTTCCCGGGCCTCGTCCAAGGCGTAGCGGGCCTCTTGGCCCACCGAGTGGAGGCTGGAAGGGTTGCCGAAGCGTTGACTGAAATAGGGGACCATGGCCTCAAGGACCTTGGGGTCCAAGGGCGTGGTGCCCGCGTGGTCCAGGTAAACTGTGCCTTCAACCGTCATGTCAATCCGTATCTACATCGGCCTTCATGGCCGCGATTCGCCATTGGAGCCATTTTAGCATAGCTAGGCTTGTTCAGCTTGAG
>JACZYV010000024.1:0-22691 GCA_022570905.1 Chloroflexota bacterium | reverse complement strand
GACCAACCCTTTGGCCAGCGCCCACTGGGCGTCGTAGATCCTGCCGGTGAAGGCCATCTCGGCGGCGATGCCGGGCCCGGCCAGAGCGCTTAGTATCTGGGAAACACCGGCGTCGGGCACCAGCGAGCGCTTGACGAATACCGAGGTGAAACGGGCGGTGTCCGAGGCTATTCTGATGTCGCAGGCCAGGGCGATACCGAGCCCCGCCCCGGCGGCCACGCCGTTCACCGCCGCGATGACCGGTTGGGGTATCTCGCGCAGGTGCGGCGCCAATCGCATGGTTATGGACGGGCCATCATCCGCGTTATCCCCCTTGGCGCCCGCCTCGGCCATGCGTTTTGGCATATCGCCCACGTCAGCGCCGGAGCAGAACCCACGGCCGGCCCCGGTTATGACAACCGCCCGGACCGCCGGAAACTCTCCGGCCAGCAGGTCGAGGACCTCGTGCAATTCCAGTCCCATCTGGCGGTTGAGGGCGTTCAGGCGGTCGGGACGCTGCAGCGTTATCACAGCTACGTGACCGCGGCGTTGGAGTTCTATGTGCTGGAAGCCGGTGCCAGCGTTAGTGTCGATGGTGGCCACGTGCTTTCCTCCTTGGGTCCGCTAGCTGGTCTCGGGCTATCTGGGCCCCCCGGAAGAGCGCCGACAGTTTGGCCCGGGCAGTGGCTTGGCTCAACAGCACCAGTCCGCAGTCGGGCGCGGCCTGCAGCTTCTCCGGGTCATGGTGCTCCGCGGCCGCCAGTAGCCGCTGGGCGATCTCTTGGGAGTTCTCAATCTCCGGGTTGGCGTTGTCGATGCACCCAAAAAGCACGGTCTTGGACGGACAGAGTTCCAATAGCGCCGGGTCCAGTTGCGGCGCCTGAAACTCCAGGGCTAGTTGGTCGATCTGAGACCGTTCCAGTTCGGCCAGGATCATAGGGTAGCTGGGCTTGATCGGGCGGGGCACGCCGGGAATGGTGTAGCTGTAGCAGACGTGCACCGCCGTCTGGGCGTTCAGTCCCTCCGCGCAACGGTCCAGGGCCTCGATGCCCCATTCGGCCACCTTCTCCGGATAGCGGCTGAACACCGGTTCGTCGAACTGGATCACCGCCGGCCCTAAGGCGTCCAAGGCCTTGGCCTCCCGGTTGATGGCGGCGGCTACCGCCAACGCAAAAGTGCGCTCGTCGCCGTAGTGGGCGTCAAAAGTGGAATCGGTGACCGTCATAGGCCCGGGCAGGGTGACCTTCACCGGCGAGGTGGTATTCGTCAGTAAGAAGCGTAGGTCGTCGACGACTATGGGCCCAAGCCATTCAACCGGTCCGGTGCAGCGCCCCACCTGGGCCAGGCTGCGTCCGTCGCGGATCCACTTCTCCGCCAGAGTCTCGTAATCGAAGCCGCCCAGTCGCGATGTGACGTAGGTGAGATAGGTTTCCCGGCGTTGTTCGCCGTCGCTGATTATCCGGACACCGGCGGATTCCTGGTCGTAGACAGCCAGCCGCACCGCATCATCCTGGGCATCATGCAACTGGTCGCCGGCTAGCAGCCAGTCAGAGCCGGCGCCGAAAAAGACCCTGGCGTCCAACGGTATCTGGCGGTACAGCCAGGGTGGTTTAGGCATGCTGCCCACGACGGTGGTTACGAATGGCTCAGGCATCTAGCTCATGACCCGGCGGAAAAAATCCAGGGCGTTGCCGCCGACGATCTTCTTTATGTCGGTGTCCGAGTGTCCCCGGCGGATCAGACCCCGGATGATGTTCTTGCCGTCGGCTGGGGACTCCAGTCCGTTGAGGTAGGGGGCCGGCATCTCGTCCAGGTCACGGCCCAGCATGTAGTGTTGGAACATCATGTGGTCGCCGATGACCGTGTCGGTGCCGATGCCCACGTGGTCAACGCCGATCAGGTTGACCATGTAGTCGTAGTGGTCCAGGACGCATTCGATATCCTGCTCCGGGTCGTCGCTGAGGGCGTTGGGCACGGCGGTGATGCAGACCAGGCCGCCCTTGGCGGCGCAGGCCTTGAGTTCCTCGTCTTTCCGGGTGCGCCGGGTGGGCCGCAGGGTATAGGCGGCGTTGTGGCTGAAGACCACCGGCGCCCGGGAGAACTCTATGGCGTCCATCACAGTGGGGATGGAGGCATGGGATAGGTCGACGGCCATGCCGATGTCGTTCATGCGGTGGATGACTTCGATGCCGAACTCGCTCAAGCCGCCGGGGTTGCGCTCGTACATGCCGTCGCCGATGTAATTCTTCCGGTTGTAGGTGATGCCCGCCAGCCGCACGCCCATGGAGTGGAGTTGGTCCAGACGCTCCAGGCGGTTGCCGATGGGCAGGTGCTCCAGTGTCGGCATGAACCCTACCTTGCCGGCCTGCTTCGCCGCCAGTATGTCGCCGGCGTTGCCCACCCGGACGATGTCTTTCTGGGCCGAGACATCGGCCAGCATCATGCCCACCTCGGCCGTCACGTCTTCGTACTCAACGAAGGACATCTCGGTGGCGTTCTGCAGCGCGCCGAACACATTAGAGGTGGTCACCGTGGACCAGCCGCCGTGCCGCACCGCCTCGAAACCCCAGTGGTACCGGTTGGTGCGCAGGAAGTCGACGAACCGGTCCATGGCCTCCGGCAGCACGAAGGGGTGCTGGTGCACATCGATCATGACCGCATCTTCGACCAGGCCCTCGAACCGTATCTCTTCCTGGGAATCCAGGGGGACGGTGGAAGACGGGACCCGTCCGATCTCTTTGGACATCTGGAAATCGCTGATGCTGGTCATTTGTTCCTCACGAGGTGCCTAGCCGGACAGGACGGGGCCGCTCAAAAGTGGTTTGGAGTGTAGTTTAGGCAGGGAATGGAGTCAACGGGAGGGCGGCTAATTCATCGATATTGGAGCGCCGGCCCCTTGAGTCTGTTCGTTGACCAGGAATGAAGCGTTGTCGCGGCCGCGAGTGGTCTCCAGGTCGGCGTCGAACCGCTGACCGCCGAGGGTGCCGATGAGTTCATAGCGCTGCTCGGTGTAGAGCCGGCCTTCGTACGCCGACCCCTTGACGTTCCGCTCTGTCTCACCCGCCAGGTACATCTCCACGGCCTGGACCATGAGTTCCTGGAATTCCTCGGTGTTTAAGTATGAGGCCGCCCTCAAGAAGACGTAGCCCCACCGTATCCCTTTGTGTTCCAACATTTGGCCGATTCGCTCCGTGACCGTTGATCGCATCTTCCCGCATCAGAGCCAGCGCATGACAGCGGGCACCGAAATCCTATCGCACCCCGCCCCATGGAGCAAGGGACGCACTATCTTCTCCGCGTTGCCGTTTGGGACCTGGACTCGCGCATGAACAGAACGATAATCACCGCCGAGCCCAACACCGCGCCCAAACTCAGGTACCCGATTCCCGGGAACCCGCTGGCGGCCAGCAACACGCCGCCCAGGGCCGCCCCGCCGACTCCTCCCGATTGGTTGCTCACTCCCAGCAGCCCGATGCCGGTGGCCCGGGATTGGCCGGATACCTCAGTGCTGAGGGTGATCACCACCGGCCAGCCGACGCTCAAGAGAGCGACCGATCCGGTGGCTACGGCCACAACCGCCCAGAGCGGCATGTCGATGGAGAACAGCAGCAAGGCGGCGACTCCCCCGGCCACGGACGAGGCTGCGATCAAGGGCATCCGGTCCTTCCGGTTGGCCACGGGTCCGCCGATGTAGCTGCCGATCACCGTGCCGATGCCAACGAATGCCAGGGGTAGCGCGACGGCGCCCACGCTCATGCCGTAGACGTCGATCAGGTAGGCTGCCAAGTAGCTGAACAGCCCGAAGAAGGCCATGCGCTGGGCGAAGTTCACCGCCAGGGCCGCCCGGAAGATGGGGATGGACAACAGAGCCCGGTATCTTGAGAAGAACGAGAACGACCGGAGGCCCGGTCCCTCGCTCTTGGGGAACCAGAACCAGTTGAGCACGGTGCAGGCGGCCAGCAGAGAACCGATGGCCAGGAAGGGCAGCCTCCAGCCTCCTGATTCGGCCAACACCGCCACCAAGGGCACGCCGATCACCGAAGACAGGGTGGCGAATGCCATCAGGCCGCCCACGGTCTGGGCACGGCGAGCCGGGGGAACGGAATCGGCCACCGCCGCCATGCTGTTGGGAGGAATCATGCCGGCGCCAAGCCCGGTAACCGCCCTCAGGGCCATCAAGGTCGCGAGATTGGGCGCCAAGGCCGATGCCAAGACTCCGATGGAAAGCAATGAAAGTCCGGTCAATGCCACGGGCCGCCTGCCGATGGAGTCGGACAGGGGTCCCACGGAGACCACGGAAAGGCCCCACGCCGCGAAGGTGACGGTGGCGAGCTGTCCGGCGACCGCCACGGAAGTGTCGAACTCAGTAGCCACGGCGACCAATAGCGGGGCCAACATGAACCCTGAGCTCTGAGTGGCGAACAACCCCACGGCAACGGCGGCTAAAAAACGGGCCTGCTTCATCGAATTCCGCTAGACGGGTAATGTTTCAATTATGATGCCCGAGCCGGTTCTCTAAAAAATAATCCGATGACCAATGCCGAGAAAACCGCCGCGCCCAGACAAAGGTAACCCACGCCCGGGAACCCGCTGACGGCCAACAACACGCCGCCCATGGCGGCCCCGCCGACCGCTCCCGTCTGGTTGCTAAGACCCAGCAGCCCAACGCCGGTGGCCCGTGACTGGCTGGAAACCTCGGTGCTAAGGGTGAGCATCACCGGCCAGCCGACGCTGATGAGTGCAATCGCCACCGTGGCGATGGCCACGGCCGCCCAGAGCGGGACGTCGATCGAGAACAGCAACAAGGCGGCGAGTCCGCCGGTCACAACTGAGGCCGCAATCAAGGGCATCCGGTCCTTCCGGATCGCCACCGGACCGCCGGCGTAGGTGCCAATCACCGTGCCGATGCCTACAAACGCCATGGGCAGCGCAACCGCTCCCACGCTCATGTCGTAGCTGTCGATCAAATAGGTTGCCAGGTAGCTAAACAACGCCATGTAGGCAATCCGCTGGGCAAAGTTAACCGTCAGGGCCACCCTGAAGATGGGAATGGCCAACAGCGTTCGGTACCTGGAGAAGAAGGAGAAAGACCGCAGTCCCGCGCCCTCGCTTTTGGGGAACCAGAACCAGTTGAGCAGGGCGCACGCGGCCAACAGAGAGCCGATGACCAGGAAGGGCAGCCGCCAGCCTCCCAAATCGGCTGCAACCGCCACCAAGGGCACGCCAATCACTGAAGACAGGGAGGTGAACGCCATCAGCCCGGCCACGGCCTGGGCGCGGCGGGCCGGGGTAACGGAATCGGCCACGGCCGCCAGGCTGTTGGGGGGAATCATGCCGCCGCCAAGCCCGGTCACCACCCTCAGGGCCATCAAGATTCCGAGATTGGGCGCGAAAGCCGATGCCAAGACCCCGATAGAAAGCAATGAAAGCCCGATCAATGCCACCGGCCTCCTGCCGAAGGAGTCGGACAATGGCCCCACGGATACCACGGACACGGCCCATGCCGAAAACGTGGCGGTGGCGAGTTGTCCGGCGACCGCCACGGAGGTGTCGAACTCAGCGGCAATGGCGACCAACAACGGAGCCAACATCAACGACGCACTCATGGTGACGAACAGCCCCACGGCCACGGCGGCCAGGAAACGGAATTGGCTCATCGGTTCATCGGGAAGAGGACCGGTGGTCTGTGTTCAATTAAGCCACTTTCTCCGGCTCCCGCATCGCCAGGCGCATCACCAACGAGGAGAAAACCACCGCCGCCAGGCAGAATACCCCGATCGCGGAAAACCCGCCAATGGCCAGAAACGCCCCGCCGGTGGCCGCCCCAACTACCCCTCCCATGCGGTTGCTGGCGCCCATCATCCCTATCCCGGTGGCCCGGGACTGACCGGCCACGTCGGTTGCGAAGGTGATGAACACCGGCCATCCGATGCTCAGCACGCAGACCGCTCCGAAGGCGATGGCGACCGTCGCCCAGATGGACGGGTCGATGGCGAAAACAATGGTCACCGCCGCCCCTCCGGCCAAAGCGGTGCCGGCCACGAAGTTGAGCCGCTTCGGGTGACTGGCGATGACCCCGCCCCAGAGGCTGCCGATCACTGCTCCGGAACCGACTACGGCCAGGGGAAGGGCGGTCTCGCCGACGCTCATTCCGTAGGTGTCGATAAGATAGGCCGCGATGTAACCAATGATGGCGTAGAACGCGATCCGTTGGGAGAAATTGGCCAGCATACCGACGCGAAACACTGGGATCGAGCCCAGTTCCTTGAACCGGCTGAGATAGGAGAACGACCGTGGTCCGGTGGCCGGGCCCTTGGGGTACCACAACCAGGAGCAGGCGAATGTGGCCAGCAACAGCCCGCCGACCACCAGGAATGGCAACCGCCAGTTGGCAACGCTGGCCAAAACGGCGACCACGGGAACGCCAATCACCACCGCCGATTGCATGATGCCCTGAGCAGCCCCGATGGCCCGGCCCTTTTGCTCCGGAGATACCGCGTCGGAGATCGCGGCCATGCTATTGGGCGGGATCATGGCTCCGCCAAGTCCGGTGCCGATGAGCAGGACCATCAGAACGATGAAGTTCGGAGCGAAGGCGGCACCGAGTATGCAGACCGCCATCAACGCCAGGCCCGTCAGAGCCACCAAACGGCGTCCGAATGAATCAGAAAAGGGGCCGATCAACGGAGTAAAGATAGCCCAAGAAAGGAACGTGGCCGCGGTCAATTGCCCGGCCACCGCCACTGAGGTGTCGAACTCTTTGGCGATGTCCACCAACAACGGCCCTAGCATAAGGGCGACGGTATTGTTCAGGAATAACGCCGCGGCGATGATGGAGAAAGTCCTCGCCTGGCTTGTTGCTGGAAGGCTGGTGGTCTCTGTGGTCATTGGAAGTTATAAGAAGTGAAACTAACCCAGTAGCCACGGAGAGCAAATGACAACTTGTGGTGGAAGGGGTAACGTGGAAGGAACCGGAATGGTGGAGCTGCGCCCCGATTCATCGGGGGAACCCCGTGCCTTCCCGATGGCGATCGGGACGCTCTCCCGGATGAGCTAGGTATCGAGGTGCAATTGCGACTCTAGGTAAGAGCGGCTCTTCCAAGATTTTAACTGTGATTCTCTTTGTCTGGCCTCAGGTAAGGAGTCAAATTCTTCTTGATGAACCAACCGCCAAGGGCGAAAACTTTTCGTTGATTTTGTCATTCCAGCATTGTGCTGCTCTACCCGATTCTGTATATCTCCGGTACTCCCTATGTAATAACGACCGGTGCGTTCACTACGGAGAAGGTAGACATAGAACATGAATGGAGGATTGGTGGAGCTGCGGGGACTCGAACCCCGTGCCTCTTCAATGCCATTGAAGCGCTCTCCCAGATGAGCTACAGCCCCACTATTAAAGTATGCCGTTTTTCCAAAACTGCAGTCCTGATCTATCGGGAAACCCAGCGCCTTCCCGATGGCAATCGGGACGCTCTCCCAGATGAGCTACAGCCCCACGCGAGCGGGCGGCAATCAGTTTTCAGCCGTCAGGCTGACCGATTGCCGCATAACAGCATAGCAAAACCGCTATCCAGGTACAATAACTTGCCCTTACTGACTAGCCCTTGCGGGAGTACTTGACGACCCGGCGTCCCTTGCCCCAATCGCCGGGGGTCACCACGTAAAGGTCTTTGTGCGAGTCCACCCAGATACCGTGGCAGGAACGGTACTTCAACTCGCCCCACTGGGCCAGTCTCTCGCCCTCCAGCGTGAGAACGCTGACCAGGCCGCCGTTATGCTCCGGGATGTAAACGATGTCCTCATTGTCGACGTACATCAAGGCCGGGCCGATGAGCTTGGTGGGCCAGGTTTCTACGAACTCGCCGTTCTGGGTGAACACCTGGACCCGGTCGTTCTCCCGGTCGGAAACCAGGACCCGGCCCTTGGCGTCGATCCAAACTCCGTGGGGCAGGTTGAACTGCCCGTCGCCGGAGCCGGGGTCGCCCCAGGACATGATCAGTTTGCCATCGGAGGTGAACTTGTGGACCCGGGCGTTGGCGTAGCCGTCGGCGATGAATATCTCGCCGGCGTCGTTCACGGCGATGCCCGCCGGCATGTTGAAGGGGGCCCCGCTGTGGGTCACGCTGGACCAGGTGGTGGAGCTGTAGTCGTCGGGGCCGACTCCGGTGTCGGAACGGGCCCCTTCTTCGCCGATGGTCATGAGGAGCTTGCCGTCATTGGTGTACTTGAACACCTGATGCTTGTTCCGGTCCACCAGCCAAACGTTGTCCTGTTTGTCCAGATAGATGGCGTGGGCGAAGGAGATGAGGCCGCCGCCCCAGGACGAAACGAGATTGCCGTCCCGGTCGAAGATGCAGATCGGATGGTCCGGGTCTCGGTTGAAGCAGTAGACCCGGTCCTGGGAGTCGCCGTATACAGCGGCCGCCGGCATCTCCCATCCCTCGGGCAGCTTGGCCCAGTCCTCGTTCACTTCGTAGGTGTATTTGCCGGTGCCCACGGTACTTATGGCAGCCATGTTTTACTCCTTGATATTTAGCTGGGTGGTTCAGTAGGGCCGGATGCCCGGTGTCTTGACCCGGAAGCTGTACAAAGACACTCCGGGTGTGGTGTAAATGGTGCGGAAGTCGGGGCCGCCAAAGGCGATATTCCGGGGCACCTCGGGTCCCCTGATCACTCCCAGGTGGGTCCCGTCGGGGTCGAACACCCAGATGCCGCCGGAGCCGGTGCAGAATATCCGGCCCAGGGTATCAACCTTCATGCCGTCGGGCACTCCCACTTCGGCGGAGGCCATGCTGGCGAAGACCCGGTTGTTGCTCAGGGCGCCGTCGGCGGCGACATCGAAGGCCCTGATCTTGCGGTGTTCGCAGACCAGTCCTTTCTCCGCCTCTTCGAAGCAGACCTGGCTCTCCCGGCTGATGGCCACGTATAGGACCGACTCGTCGGGTGAGAACGCCAGGCCGTTTGGGTATTCACAGCCGTCGGTTGCGACCGAAATCTGGCCGCCGGGCGCGATGCGGAAAACGCCGGCGAAGTCGTACTCGCGCTCGGCTTCGGGCAGGCGCAGATGCGGGTCGGTGAAATAGATGCTTCCGTCAGAGCGGCAGACCACGTCGTTGGGCTTGTGGAACCGTTTGCCGTCCCACCGGTCGGCGATGACGGTCACGGCGCCGTCGGCCTCCATGCGGGTGACACAGCGGTGGTCAGCGCCCTCGCACATCAAGAGACGGCCTTGGCGGTCGAAGGTGCAGCCGTTGCCCTCGCCGGTGTCCTCGCGCACAACACTCACTCCAGAAGTCTGGTCCCAGCGCTGCAGCCGGTTGCCAACAAGGTCAACGAAGGTCAGATACCCCTCGGGGTGCCAGAGCGGTCCCTCGGTGTTGCCCAGGTCGGTGGCCAACAGTGTGTGCTCCTGGGATTCGAGAATCTCAGAAAGGTTGTCAGGCATAGAAGACTCCGGAGGTTAAGTCGGGCAGGGCCTATCGATCGACAGGCGGGATTATAGCAGCATGTTGTGCGTGGCGCACTCTCGCCAGATCATTGATTGACCAGTCCGGGAGGCTTGATTAGAATGCCAATCACCCGCCCGGACCTAAACCCCGAAACCAACGTCAACTGGAGTACAACATGGTCAACATGAAGCCAGACGATCCTGTGGAAGAGATAGCTGTGCAGCTTCGCGCTCAGGCGGTCCGTCTCTGGGGCGAGCAGCGGGCCGGCGAACTGGAGGAGTCCCTGCGGCAGACCGCCCTCCAACTCTGGGAGGTGGGTCAAGAGACCGTTCACCGTGACTTGGAGCCTGGCTTTTACCAATAGACGAAATCCCGGCTCAAACCAACAAATCTTGAGTGAGGTCCGGCCATGCCCCAGCCCTATGAATTAACGGTTTCCCAGGCAGCCAAGCAGATCAATGAGAAGAAATTGTCGCCCGTGGACCTGGCCCAGTCGCTTCTGGAGCGTATCGACGCCACGGATAAAGACCTCCAAGCTTGGGTGACCATCGACCGGGAAGAGGTATTGACCACCGCCAAACAGCGGGAGGACGAAGCCCGGCAAGGGAAATCCCGGGGCCTCCTCCACGGGGTGCCGGTGGGACTGAAAGACATCTTCTATACCGCCGGGATGAAAACCGCGGCAGGGTCTAAGGTCTACGCCGATTTCGTGCCTGATTTCGACGCCACCTCGGTGGCCAAGATCAAAGAGGCCGGCGGCATAATCCTGGGCAAGGCGGTGACCACCGAGTTCGCCACGTCGGACCCCTCGCCTACTTTTAACCCGTGGAACTTTGAACACACCCCCGGCGGCTCCAGCAGCGGTTCGTCGGTGGCCGTCGCCACCAAGACCGTGGGCGCGGCCCTGGGCTCCCAGACCGGCGGGTCCACCTGCCGCCCGGCTGCCTACAACGGCATCGTCGGGTTGAAGGCCACCTACGGCCGCATCAGCCGCTACGGGGTGGTGCCGGTGAGCTGGTCGCTGGACCATGTGGGCATCTTGGTGCGGACCGTTGAGGACGCGGCCCTGATGTTGCAGGTTATATCTGGTGAGGACATAAACGACCCCGGCTCGTCCAATGAGCCGGTGCCGGATTTCATCAAGCAGATGGCCGGTCACAGCCAGCCGCCCAGAATCGGCATCGTGAGCGAGTATTACTCGGATAAATCCACCCCGGAGGTCTGGGCCCACACCCAGGAAGTCACCAAGCGATTGGCCGCCGCCGGGGCGGAGATCGTGGAATTGAGTCTACCGGGCAGCTTCAAGTCGGCTCACAGCGCCCAGCGGATAGTCATGAACGTGGAGTGCGCCGCCTTCCACGAACAATTTCACGCCACCCAGGCAGAAGACTACGGCCCCAGGGTCCGGTCAGGCATGGAGATGGGTATGCTGGTCCCGGCCACCAAATACCTGCAAGCCCAGCGGCTGCGCCGGCAGTTCCGCCAGGACATGGTCCAGATGGTGATGCAGGTGGATGTGGTCCTGACCCCCACCACCCCGGCCCCTGCCCCCAGAGACCGAAACACCACCGGAGACGCTTCCTTCCAGGTTCCCTGGACCACCAGCGGCCTGCCGACCGTCACCCTGCCCTCGGGACTGAGTGAGGACGGGATGCCCTTGGCGGTGCAGTTGGGCGGCCTGCCCTTTGAAGAGGGCAAGTTATTGGGCGCCGCCAAGTGGTGCGAAACGGCTCTCGGAGTGCGGCTTTCACCGCCCAATTACAGCTAGAGACGGACTTTCGTGTAAACCTCTACCTCGCCGGCCGGCATCATATCTCGTGATGTCATTAGTTAATAGCTGACAGCACAAAAGCTGGCTCAGGTGAGCTTTTGTCATTCTGAGGCGTAAGCCGAAGAATCTCGTTGCTAGGCAACTTAGGCTGTGTGAGAACAAAAAGACCCTTCTCCCGACTCCAGTTGGGATCAGGGTGACAACATGTCACCGGGGGTGGCAAGCTCGTGTTTGGGGGCAACGGTGAAGAAAGACTACGATCTGCTGGTCATTGGCGGGGGTTCCGCCGGGTTGACCGCCGCCCGGTTCGCCCGGCAGATGGACCTGAGCGTGGTGTTGGTGGAGAAAGGACGTCTGGGCGGCGACTGCACCTGGACCGGGTGTGTGCCCAGCAAGACCCTGCTCAGAGCCGCCAAGTCCGCCCATGCCATCAAAGACGCCGCCCGCTTCGGAATAACCGCATCCGGACCGGCCATCGACTTCAGTTCTGTGATGGGCCGGGTCAACTCCGTGGTACGGCAGGTCTACGAGAGCGAGTCGCCGGAGACGCTGCAAGCTGAGGGTATAGACGTAATCCAAGGCGAGGCCCGTTTCGTCAGCCCTCGTTCTGTCCTGGTGGACGGCAGAGAGATCAGCGCCCGCCGGTTCCTGATTTGCACTGGGGCCGGGCCGATGATTCCGCCGATAGATGGTCTGGCCGAAGCCGGGTTCCTGACTTACGAGACCATCTGGGGCTTGGAAGAGTTGCCCTCGAGGCTGGCCGTTGTCGGCGGCGGACCCATCGGCTGCGAGTTGGCCCAGGCATTCTGCCGATTGGGTTCATCCGTGACCTTGGTGGAGGCCGCCGGCCGCATCATGCTGCAGGACGAGCCGGAAGCGTCAGAAATTGTTGCCCAGCGGCTAATGCAAGATGGGGTGGACGTTCGGACCGATGCGGCCCTGGAGCGGGTGGAAAAAACCCCTAACGGCGTCCGGTTGATACTTGGCGGAGGAGTACAGGTGGAAGCCGACGCGGTATTGGTCTGCGTCGGGCGGCGGCCTCAGGTCGACGGATTGGGCCTGGACGAGGCCAAGGTCGACTATGGCCTAGGTGGCATCCAGGTCAATAAGTATCTGCGCACCAGCCGAGCGAACATCTACGCCGCCGGGGATTGTACCGGCGGATACCAGTTCACCCACTACGCCGGGTATCAAGGGTTCATGGCGGTGCGGAACGCCTTTTTGCCCTTCAGCAAGAGATCGGTGCTGGAACGGGTGCCCTGGGCCACGTTCACCGACCC
The DNA here is from genome assembly GCA_022570905.1 of Chloroflexota bacterium. Classification (GTDB taxonomy): domain Bacteria; phylum Chloroflexota; class Dehalococcoidia; order Lucifugimonadales; family UBA3495; genus UBA9611. Next base: position 10,212 of record JACZYV010000024.1, on the reverse strand, counting down.
CGAGGTGGCCCACGTTGGCCTTACCGAGGTCCAGGCCAGAGACCGCCATGGAGACAAGGTCAAGGCCGCCACCTGGCCCATGGACCAGACCGACCGCTGGCTGACGGAAGGAGACTCGCCGGGCTTCTTGAAGGTGGTGCACCTACCCAATGGCAGCCTGCTGGGCGTGACCATCGTGGCCTCACGCGCCGGAGAGATGCTCCAAGAATGGACGCTGGCCCTGGACCAGGGCTTGAAGCTGTCTCACATGGCCGAGTCCATCCATATCTACCCGACGTATTCACTGGCCTCCCAGCAATTGGCTTCCAAGTTACGGGTGGACCAACTGCTCAGTGGGACGATGGGAAAGTTCATACGCAAATACGCCCGCATGGTCGGTTAGAAGATGGCTATGGGGTTTACCGGGGAGCCGGTGGTGTTGTGGAGGCGCAGCGGCCCGATGGAGATCATGAACTCCCAGCGGTTGCGCTCCTTGCAGGCCTCGGCCACCCCTTCCAAGTCAGCGTTGTCCAGGATCCAGATACCCATGGCCGTGATGCTGACCTGATGAATCGGACTGGGCACCTTCTCGTACTGGGGCGGGTTCACATCATTGCCGGTGTCCGAGCCCATCATCGCGATGCCACGCTCGTAGAACAAGGGCAGCACCGAAGCCTGGCAGGCCGTTGAGCCGGCTGACCGCTCCACGGGACCCTCGACGTTGCGGCGGTGCAACTGCCCGGTCCGGATCAGCAGCACGTCGCCTTCCTCAACCTTGAAACCGCAACGCTCCTCGGCGGCCAGGATGTCGTCGATCATCACGCCCTCGCCCCGCTCCACCCAGTCGATGCCCCGGATCATGGGCACGTCAACCAGCACCGCCCGGGAGATGATGCCCTCTTTGGCTTCCTCCACCGAGCCGAAGGTCGCACCCAGGCTGGTGGAAACCAGGTGGGCCGGCTTGCCGTTGTAGGTCTTCCCGTTCCAGAAGAAATGGGACAGCGCGTCGACGTGGGTCACCGTGAAACCGTGGAAGATCATGCCGAAGTAGTCGGTGGCGGCCGGGAAGGCGCGGGAGCTCACCTTATCTCCGCTGGCCCAGCCCTCGCCGCTCTCCACCATGAAGTGTACCGGCGGGGAGGGGGCGTCGAGGCTCGGCTCGAAGCTGATCGTCCGGGACATGGAGATGCGGACCCCATCCTGCACGGTGGCGATGGCCTGTTTCACCTTGGCTGGGGTGATGTAATTAGGCGCGCCCAACTCGTCGTCATCGCCCCACTTCCCCCAATTGGAGAACTTGTCGAAATAACTAAGTACTTCCTCTTCGCTGGGAATATTCGCCTGCGGCATGTTCTTCCTCCTAAAAAAGCTGATCGCTGAAAGCTGATAGCTGACAGCTATTTGCTAGCCCCCCACCGGGGGCGTCAACTGGACGTCGATGACCTTCTCGCACCACCGGGCTATGGCCAAGAGCCGTGCCTCTTCGAAGGGCGGTGCGATCAACTGGATACCCACCGGCAGCCCTGATTCCGCAAGACCGGTGGGCAGCGTGATCGTGGGCAGACCGCACGAGGTCCACGGTCCCTGGAACCTGGTGTCGCCGGTGTTGGTCAGGTCGGCCAACGGCGCGGTGGGAGTGGAAGGCGTGAGCAGAACGTCGGCCTGCTCCGCCAGCAAACGCATGTCGGCGGAGAACCGCAGCCGTCGTTCCAGGGCCTTTGAGTAGGTTGTGGCGTCAGTCGCCAGGCCCTGGCGCAGCATCTCCCGCAGCTTGGGCCGGTAGTCCTGGGCCTGTTTCTCGTACATCGGCTTGTGGAAGGCGGCGGCCTCGGCGCCCATGATAATCATCTGGTCTTGGAAGGCGGTGTTGAAACTCTCGGGCAGCGTCAATTCCACGACCGACGCCCCGGCCGACGATAATCTCTCCAGCACGGCCCTGGTCTGTTTCTGGGTTTCCTGGTCGGATTCCTCCATGAAGAACGAGGTGATGAGTCCGATCCGCGGCGGCCCCGACGACTCCAAGTCCGAAAGATAATCGCCGGCGGGCAGCCGTGAAGCGACCGGGTCTTGTTCGTCTGGTCCGGCCATCACCTGCAACAGCAACGCCATGTCTTCCACGGTGCGGCCCATCCAACCCACGGTATCCAGCGACCAGCTTACCGGCACCACCCCCCGGCGGCTGACCCGCCCGTAGGTCGGCTTAAAGCCGGTGACGCCGTTATACGATGCGGGCCGGAGCACCGAGCCGATGGTCTGAGACCCCATGGCCACCGGGCACATCCGGACGGCCACCGATACCGCCGAGCCGCTGCTGGACCCGCCGGGCGTGTGGGCCGGGTTCCAGGGGTTCTTGGTGTGAGAGGGGTCGAGACAGGCGAACTCGGTGGTGACCGTCTTACCCAGGATGACCGCCCCGGCGTTCCGGAGAAGGTCGATGGTAACCGCAGTCTCATCCGGCACGTAGTCCGCGTAGACCTTGGAGCCGGCGGTGGTGGGTATTCCGGCGATGTGATAGATGTCTTTGATGCCGATGGGCACGCCGTGCAGCGGGCCGGTGGCAGCGCCACTTTCCAGTTCTTCCTGCCGTTGTTGGGCGTCGGCCAGAACGGTTTCCCGGTCGACCCGGACCCAGGCTTCCAGTTGGGGTTCCAACGCGTCCATCCGTTCCAGAAACGATTGCGCCACTTCCACCGGAGTGATGGTCCGCTGGCGGATCTGGCGGGCCAGTTCCGCCGCCGATAACTCATGGATCTGGGGCATGGCTGCTCCTTTAAGCCGGGCATGGGGGCTGTATGCGAGAGTTTATTCCCGTCTACACCGGTGGGCGGCGGGTGTGCCAGTCGGTGGCCTGCTCGTAGGCTTGGGCCACTCGGAAGACCGTTGCTTCGTCAAAGGGCCGGCCGGCGATCTGCAAGCCCACCGGCAGGTTTTCTGAAGTGAATCCGCAGTTTATGGACAGGGCTGGAACGCTGGCCAGGTTGAAGGGCGCGGTGAAGCTGCGGCGTCCGCCCAGCATCTCCAGGAATTCCTCCTTGCTGGCGATCCCGGCCTTTTCGGGTATCGGCGAGGCGGGGATGGACGAAGTGGGCATCACCAAGACATCGACCTTCTCCAGGGCGTCCAATATCTGCTGGCGGAGCAGGTGCCGCAGGCGGACCGCTTTCTGGTGGGCCTGGGCCGGCAGGATGGCCCCGGTCAACAGCCGAAGCTGGATGTTGTAGTCGTACTCTTTCAGGTGTTCGTCAATGCCTTCCCGGTGGGCCGCGGAGACATCAGCGTAGGTCACCGCTGTTGATATGGCCGCCGACTGGGCGATCAGCGGGATGTCGACTTCGGAAACAGCGGCGCCCAATTCTCCCAGTTGGGCGATGGCTTTGACCACCAGATCGCGGACCTGAGGATCGACGGCGTCACTTTGGACCCGTTCGGTGATGACGCCGATCTTCAAGCCTTGGACTCCACCTGATAGAGACGCCAGGTAATCGGGCACCGGGACGTCCCAGGTGTAGCCGTCCTTCGGGTCGTGTCCGGCGATGGCGGCCAGGGTCATGGCGCAATCGGACACGGTGCGTGAGATGGGGCCCACCTGGTCCATTGACCATGACGCCGCCAGGACTCCATGGCGGCTGACCCGTCCCCATGACGGCCGGATGCCCACCAGGCCGCAGAACGAGGCCGGCCCGCGGATGGACCCGCCGGTGTCTTCGCCCAGGGATGTGGCGCACAGGAAAGCGGCCGTGGCGGCTCCGGAGCCGCTGCTGGAGGTGCCTGGGTTGCGGGAAAGGTCCCAGGGGTTGTGTGGCCGTCCGTAGGGATGCTCGAATGCGTCTCCCATGGCGAATTCGCTCATGTTCAGCTTGCCCAGGAGCACGGCGCCGGCCTCGTTCAGCTTACGGACCACGGTGGCGTCTTCATCGGGCACAAAGTCCTTTAAGATCGTGGAGCCGCCGGTGGTGAGGATACCCTTGGTGTAGACCTGGTCTTTGACCGCGATGGGCACGCCGTGCATCGGACCACGGTACTTGCCGGAGACGATCTCCTGCTCGGCCCGGCGGGCGTCGGCCATGGCCCGGTCGGCGGTCACCGTGATGTAGGCGTTCAGCTTCCCGTCAACCTGGGGAATACGTTCCAGGTAGGCCTCGGTTGCTTCAACAGGGGAGACCTGACGGGACTTGATGAGCGATGCCAATTCGGTTGCTGAGAGAAATGGTAACTCTGATTTGTCCATCGGGTGGCCTCCGGAGAGCGGGCGAAGCTGAAGCACGGCCATTTTGACTCCGGCCAGTCCCGTTGTCAACGTGAATCCGCCGATGGCCGGACGTGGCGCAAGGGGCTGGCGAGCAGGCACGGCGAGACCAAGTCACGCTGGTATAATCACCGCAGCGATCTGATCTTTTTAAGCCCGACTTTGATGGACAACGGCAGGGGTGGAGACATGGACAATTTGGCAGGGATCATATTGGCCGCCGGAGAGGGAACCAGGATGAAGTCCCGGACTCCCAAGGTGCTGCATCGCCTCTGTGGGAAAGAGTTGATCCGGTATCCAGTGGAGCTGTTGCGCCGGGTGGGCGTGGACCGCGTCGTTGTCGTGGTGTCCCCCGCCAACCTGGATGCCGTGAAAGAGCTGTTGGGCGATTCCGTGGAATATGCCGTTCAATCCACCATGAATGGGACGGCCGGCGCAGTGGAATCCGCAGCCGCGATGCTCCGGGGACAGTGCCAACAGGTAGTTGTGATCGGCGGGGACTCTCCGCTGGTGGCCGAAGACTCGTTGCGGCGACTGATCGATGGACACTCGGAGAACGGCCGTCAGATGTCCATCCTTTCCGGCATCGTACAGAACAGCCAGGGTCTGGGACGCATCAGCCGCGGCCAAGGCTCCCGGCAAAACGTTCTTGGTATCATCGAGGCGAAAGATGACGCTGAAAGGCACGGCCAATCAGTCGAGGTGAACTCCGGGGTCTACTGTTTCCAGGCCGATTGGCTTTGGGAAAACTTAGGGCAGGTGAAGGCAGGCAGTGGGCCAGAACGTTACCTGACGGACCTGGCGGGCATCGCCGCGGAGCAGGAGGCTTCTGTCGCGGCCCTGCCGTCCAACGACCCTGATGAGGTCCTAGGGGTCAACAACCGGGTTGAATTGGCCCGTCTTGAGGATGTCCAACGCCGGCGCATACGCGAGCGTTGGATGTTGGAGGGCGTGACCATATCCGACCCGTCATCGGTGATGATCGACGCCGGTGTGACCATCGGCCAGGACACGGTGGTGTTGCCAAATACCATGCTATTGGGAAACACATCGATCGGGTCCGGCTGTGAGATCGGCCCCGGTTCGGTGCTCAAGGACTCAACCGTTGGGGACGATTGCCGGGTCACGTCGTCGGCGTTGGAGGACGCGGTCATGGAGGCGGGGGTGGATATCGGCCCCTTCAGCCATCTGCGGCAAGGGGCCTACTTGGAGTCCGGCGTGCACATAGGCAACTACGTTGAAGTGAAGGAGACCCGGTTTGCCGCCGGGGCCGTCATGGGCCATTTTGGCTACGTGGGCGACGCGTCCATCGGGGCCAACGTCAACATGGGGGCCGGCACGGTAACCTGCAACTACGACGGCAAGGAAAAACTACGGACCGTGGTGGAGAAAGACGCGTTCATCGGCTGTGACACCATGCTGGTGGCGCCGGTCACCGTTGGCGCCGGAGCGGTCACCGGGGCGGGCGCGGTCATCACAAAAGACGTGCCACCGGCTAGACTAGCCGTCGGCGTTCCTGCTAAGATAGTAGATAGATAAGTGGTTCCAACTGACCTCCCGGTGGCACTTCCCGCAGGCATCAAGACCAAAGCAGCATATACGTGGGTTGACCGGGGGGACGGGGTGTTTGGATACAGATTATTTACCACAAACCTTAGTTTTTATAGCCTTCACTCTCTTGTTCTCATACCTGAGCCTTCTTCGCTCGGCCGGGTCTTCCGGTCCAACCGGCAGAGATGAGAAATCCTCGGCCCTCTCCGAACCGCTCCTCTTCTGGCTGAAAGCGGCCTGCTTTTTCGCAGTCGCCCTCTCCGGCGTGGCCTTGATTCAAAGCGTGATGACCACCGATTGGTGGCCCATTGCTTTCATGTCCATCGGACTTTTCGCCGGGTTATTCTTGATCGACCGGGCGGCGTCTTTCCTGAGCAAACGTTACCCTGGATTGTCCCGGCCGTGGACCCGTGTTGGTTCTGCCAACGGCCAACTTGGGGCCAGACCGGCGTTGGCTGTGAACGGCCAGTCGACAAATGGCAACGGACACGGCCGCCAGGCAAACAGCATGACGGCGGCTGAGCTTGAAGAACCAGCCATCACCGAGGAAGAGTTGACGGGCCTTGATGACCGGGACCGGGAGATGCTCCGTTCCATCATACGTTTGGACGCCACCACCGTTAGAGAGGTCATGGTGCCCCGGTTGGACATGGCCGCCGTGGAGGCTGACTCGCCCCTTAAAATCGTGGCTGAAACGATGGTGAGCGCGGGCCACAGCCGCCTGCCGGTTTACGAAGAAACCATGGACCGGATCCTGGGAATCATCCACGCCCGCGACGTTCTCGCTTCGCTGGCAGCATCCAGGTCCAAGGATTCCCTGCGCAGTTTGGTGCGTGAAGCGTTCATCGTCCCCGAGACCAAGCGGGTAGACGACCTGCTGGAAGAACTGCAAGAGCGCCGCACCCAGATCGCCATCGTGGTGGATGAATACGGCGGCACCGAGGGCTTGGTCACCATGGAGGACGTGCTGGAAGAGATCGTCGGCGAGATCGAGGACGAGTTCTCCCGCTCCCGGGACGCCCAGGTGATTCATCAGGCCGACGGCAAGGTGCTGGTGGACGCCGGGGTAACCACCGAACACGTGGAGGAGATCTTTGGGGCCAGCATCGACAGCACCGAGGTGGACACGGTGGGCGGCTACGTCTACCACAGCCTGGGCCGGATACCCCAGGCGGGGGACATCGTGGAAACCGACCACCTGCATATAGAGGTGGTGTCCATGCTGGGACGCCGTCTCAGGAAACTCCGCATCCACCGCATCGATGAGGGAGCGGCGAAGCAAAACCTGTAATAGACCCCTGAACGAAACACCTCGGCAGATCGACGCCCGAAAAAGACCCCTCGCTTCACTGGTAGTGAAAACGAGGGGTCTTGTCGTCTGGCTGACCGCAGAAAGCTGTTCGCTGATTGCTCGACGCCGCTACCTGAGGGCGATCAAGACACCTGACACCACCAGGCGGTGGTCGTAGACGAACCGGGGCACCGAAGACACCAGATTGATGTCCGCGTAGGGGGCCGTATCCAACCGCAGGTCGTCTTGGTGCACCACCTTACTGGAGGTCGCCCGGTAGAGGAACTGGTTGAGTCCATTGTCAGTGATGATGAAGACGTCTTCGCCGTTCCGCAGTTTCTCTGGAATTTTTTGCAGATTGAAGAAGACCGATCCTTCCCGGCTGATGGGGCTCTCAGTGTGTCCAAAGAACCAGGAGGCGCCCGGCTGGCCGGCGTTGGCCGATTCGGGGATGTGGCCCACGGTGTTGTCCGGGCTCTCGTAGGCCCGGCTGTCTCCCAGGTCCAAGATGGACAGTTCAGAGATGGTTGAGTCCACGCCAATGGCCGGAATCAGTATCCTGGTGGAAGGCGGGATGTCCGCGATGGTCACTCCGGTCTCGCCGACTGGTGAAAAGCCTTGGAGCAACGCCTGTTCCCTCAGGTAAGCGGGCTCGTAGCCGTAGAGGTTGTTCCAAGAATCGGCGGTTACAGCCTTGCCGGGGAACAGCCGGACGTTGGACGCAGAACTCCCAGTGATGGCATTGACCGTCCGCGGCTCGAAGACCGCCGCCAGATCGTCCAGGTTGGACTTGGCTTTGGCCGAGTAGCCGTAGTAGGCGCCGCCCGACGCCAGCAGCAGAAGACCGAAGACTAGAAGAAATACTCCTGTGAAACTGGCGATACGCCGCTGCAGACGCCCACGGATAAGGAGATAATCGTAACCGGCTTCCATGCCAACTCCTTCAACACTCACAACCCAACACTGATGCCCTTAGGGGCCGTAGGGAGAGCGCGGTACTGGGATCGTCTTAAGAAAGACTAGCGTGCCCTGGGGGTGTTAGCGGCACCCGGGGAGATGGGTTCATTCAAGTAGATATCGCCGTTGCGAATCTTGATGTTAAACCCGCAGACCGGGTTGATGCAGACCCAGGCTTTGTAATGGACCGCAGCCCCTTGGCCGCCGTAATCCGAGAGAGGGACGAGAACCCCGATATCACAACTCAAACATTTGGGCATAGCCGTTTCTTCCACGAACTCCTCCTCCCAACTCGGAATGGGCCGAGTATACCACCGGCAATTGCGCGGGAACTACAAGATTTGACGCGATTTTTACTAAAAATGACCGCGCCAGGCGGCATCGTTAAGGGATTCGTTATTATGTCACCTGGACGCATTCCTATTATCGACGACTATGTCTACTCTAAGAAGTCTTTAAGTTTCCGTGAGCGGGTGGGATGGCGCAATTTTCGTAACGCCTTGGCTTCGATCTGACGGATTCTTTCACGGGTCACGCCGAACTCACGTCCGACTTCTTCCAGTGTCCGGCTTCGTCCGTCTTCCAGGCCAAACCGAAGTTGGAGCACCCGGGCCTCGCGCTCGGTCAGGGTATGCAGGACCTCGCTAACCTGTTCCTTCAGCAGTTGGAAGGAGGCCGCGTCCGCCGGCGCCAGTGCGTTCCGGTCCTCGATGAAATCACCCAGATGAGAGTCCTCTTCTTCCCCGATGGGAGTTTCCAGGGACACGGGTTCCTGGGATATCTTGAGGATCTCTTCAACCTTCTCCGGGCCGATCTCCATGGCTCTGCCGATCTCTTCTGGGGTGGGCTCGCGGCCGTACTCCTGAAGCAGCCGGCGGTGTTGGCGCATCAGCTTGTTGATGGTTTCCACCATGTGCACCGGGATCCGGATGGTCCGCGCCTGGTCGGCGATGGCCCTAGTGATGGCCTGCCGGATCCACCAAGTGGCGTAGGTGCTGAACTTGTACCCCTTGCGGTAGTCGAATTTCTCCACCGCCCGGATCAGGCCGATGTTCCCCTCTTGGATCATGTCCAACAGGGCCATGCCCCTTCCGATGTACTTCTTGGCCACGCTGACCACCAATCGGAGGTTGGCTTCGGTCAGGCGGGCCTGGGCCCGTTCGCTTTCGGCGTCTATCCGCCGGAAGTAGGCGCGGAACAGCGGGTCCAATTCCTGAAGGTCGGAGAAGCTGCTCAGTTCGGATAATTTGGCGTCCAACTGGGCCAGGGTGCAGTCTTGCAGCACATCCACGGCGTCGGGCGGGACCAGCCACGAGCTGAGAGAGAGGCCAATCACTTGTTGGTAAACGTCGTCTTGGTATTCGTCGAGGTCCTCGGCCATGGCCGCCAGCAGGTCCACCGAGACTTCGGCGTCGATGGCGTCCCTTAGTTTCTTGTGGTCCGTTATCTGGGAGATGGTCAGATTGGAAGGCAGGCCCAATTGCTCGGATAGAGACTTCACCAGAGGCTCCGCTTTGACCATTCGCTTCAGCAACCCGGCCGTGATCTCCCAAGGGCGTGGCTGGCGGCCTTCCAGCTCGGTCAATTCTTTTCTGAGACCCTCCAGGTGCTTGCCGCCCTCTATCTTCCGGGCAAGCGAGCGCTCATCCGCGGAGGTCAGGAGGCGGACCCGGCCGATCTCACGCAGGTACATGCGCACTGGGTCGTCTAGGACTTCAACGGACTCAGTTTCGGGCTCCCACTCGGGCTCCTCATCGTCGGAAGAATCATCGGCAGCACTGTCAGTGCCGCCGTCGGCGGTGGCGGTCCCCGTGGAATCGCCGTCTTTCTCGGCCGTTTGGGTGCTGTCCCATGGCGCCTCACTGGAGGTTTCGGTGATCGTAGCCGGCCTGGCGCCGGACATGCCTTCTCCGTCCGCGCCATCTTCCTCCCGGGCCGCGTCAACGTTTCGGATTATGTCCAGTACGGGATTGGGAGAATCCGAGTCTTCCTGCCGGGATTCTAGGAAGTCCTCCGGGGTCAACTCGCTTGAACTGTCTCTTCTCTTGGCCATAACGCCTCCTCAGCCGGAGATTTCTTGGACCTGGCCTCTCCGGAGGCCTTCATTTTTCTTGATCTGTTGATTCAATCGCAGGATATCGTCATGCTCACCGTCCTCAAGGTCGGGAGGTGATTCGGCGAAACGTAT
>JACZYV010000023.1:0-22709 GCA_022570905.1 Chloroflexota bacterium | reverse complement strand
CGTTTGATGGGATCTGGCCGGTTGGCCCCAAATTGGACCCGGATTGGACTCCGTTCTCCTTCAGCGAGACCCGGCTGCCCAACTCATTTGAGTACATCAAGCACCGTTAGGCAGCAACCCAGGTCTGTTCTAGGGTTCTCGGGCCCTTAAAAAGATCAACTTTACCGCCCCGGTAGTGATGCCGGGGCGGTTCTTTTTGCATTGCCACCAATCTAGTTCAGACCTAAATCCCGTGCATTAAACCCACGACGGCACCTGGGGGGCTTCTTTGCCGCTGCCGAAACCAGGTGTCAGGCGGCCGTGTCCAATTCCTTGACCAAGTGATGAACAATCATCGTCCGGTTGGGCGGGTCTCCGTACGGCTCCTCTCTCAGCGTTGTGTAGCCGAATCTCCGGTACATCGCCAAGGCGGGCTGGAGGATTCCCACTGTGGACAGGAAGACGCGCCGGTAACCCTTTTCCCGGCAGAATTCCTCCGTGGTCTCCAACAATCGACGGCCGATCCCCTGCCTGCGCACTGAAGATGAGACGCTCATCCGCCGCAATTCGGCGTCCTGTTCCCGTTCCCTCGGCTGGATGCCGACGATGCCCACGATACTAACCCTAGGGCCAACCGCGGGGCCGCCAGATTCCACCACCCAAAAATTGCTCCTGGGATGGGACAGGTAGTGGGCTGGTATGTCGGCCATGTCGTCCTTCAGGGCTTGGTCTACGTAGCGGCGGACCCCGTCTTCATATTCGCCGGCGAACTCCATCAACCCACTGGCGAACAACTCTTGCACCTGGACGAAATCGGCCGGTATGAAGGTCCTTATATTAAGAGCGGGCTGTCCGGTCATAGGTGCCTTAGGTATTGATCAGGAAGTTGATCACGTCGCCGTCTTTGACCTCATAGGTCTTGCCCTCGGAGCGGAGGACCCCTTCTTTGCGCCCCTGGGCCAGGCTGCCGCAGCGGACCAGGTCGTCGTAGGGGATGACCTCGGCCCGAATGAATCCGCGGGTGAAGTCGGTGTGGATCGTGCCGGCTGCCATCTGGGCAACGATTCCGGCGGGGACGGGCCAGGCGCGGACCTCATCTTCGCCCACCGTAAGGAACGACACCAGGCCCACGGTGCTGTAGCACACCTGCTTGACCCGTTCCACGGCCGGTTCATCCAGGCCCATGGCTTCCCTGAATTCCTCTGCTTCACCGGGTTCCATCATGGCCAGGTCCTCTTCCAACTTGGCGCACAGGCCAACCTCACCCAGCCCACTGGCCACCTCTTTTAAGATGCCCACTCCTTCCAATGTCGGCGTTGCCTCAGACTCCCCCGTATTGAACGTGATCATCACGGGTTTGGCGGTCAGCAATTGGAAATCGGCCAAGGCCGCGGTCTCCGACGGAGTCAGGGTCTGCGATTTCATGGGGATTCCGTCTTCAAGGGCGGCCTTCACCTTTTGCACGGCTTCCAATTGGGGGACCAGGGCAGACCGTTCCGCCGGCTTGGCCTTCTTCAGACCGTCGCTGAGCCGCGCTTCGGCACGCTCCAGGGCTTCCAGGTCCGCCAGGGCCAGTTCCTCCAACATCACCTTTACGTCGCGGCCGGGGTCTACGCCGCCCATGGGATGGAGCAAGGCGGGGTCTTCAAAGGCCCGGACCACCAGCAGCAGAGCATCCGCGGCCTGGAGGATGTTCCGTTGGCGGCCGCTTAGTATCTGATTGGCGGAAGCTGTTTCCCGGTCGATGGGGGGCAGGTCCCAGTATTTTATCTCCGGGTGTATCACCTTCTTGGGATGGTACATGCCCTCCAACACCGCCAGCCGGGGGTCTATGACCTTGACTACACCGATCTGCATCGGCCCTGCGCCGCCAGCGCCGGTAGATGTGGAATGGCCTCCGGTCAAGGCGTTAAAAACCGTGGACTTGCCGCTCTGGGGCAGCCCGATAATCGCGATATCCATACCTGGGTAATAAACCTCGTTCGTTTGGTTGCCGGAGCCCGTTCAGCCGATTAATAGGACTGGAAGAGCTTGCCCCATTCGGTCTCCAGAGCGGCCTTGATACGGCGGCGGCCCTTGGTCTTGAGCCAGTACCCATTGTGGTACAGGTTGGACGCCAGGAAGGCCAGGCCCACCAAAGGACTCCGGAGCAGCATCTTCTCCAGCGGCTTCAACGGGCCCCAGTAGATCAGCTTCTGGCCGCGGCTGGCAAAGGTGTTCTCCACGCCGGTGAACTGCCAGTTCACCTGGCTGATGTCCTCGCCGACCACGTTGATCTGCGACACCTCGCCGCAGCCCAGGCCCCGCTCGTGGGCCAGCCGGATGAACTTTATACTCATGGGGTCGAAGCCCATCATCTTGGCGGCCACGGCGTCGATGGCGACCTGGTCGTTGCTGGCCAGTATGCGGTCCTTGATGTGCCAGCGCATGGCCCTGGGTCCGGGGCCGTCTCCGGCAAAGGTCCCGTCCATCACCGCAAACAATCCGGGGTGGATCTCTTGCTGGATGGCCAGAAGGTCCGTCAGGGTCTCGTGAATCACCGAGTGGGTCCAGTGACGTTTACGGTGCAAGAGCCCGCCAAAGGCGTTCTTCATGGCCCCGGTCATTGTGGTGAAAACATGGGTTTTCATGGTCGGCAGATGGACTATATTCGTTCCGGGGAAGCTCTCTGGGATCTGGATGCCCTCGGGGAAGATATCGTCCAGCACCAGCATCTCCGCCTTGGGTTTGTAATCGATCCAACCGTTGGGCGGCGAGTCTAGGTGGATGTCGGGCAGACCCACCTTTTCTTGGGCGGCTTTGTGCTTATTCTTGAACTCTCCCTCATAGGAGTTCACCACCACAGTCCCGTTGTGGGCCGCCACCAAGTCTTTGTGTCCCCGCGCCTCCAGGGCCCGGGTCACACCCTCTATCTGCCAGGGGGTGGTGGAGCAAGCGGGGTACCAGTGCTGCCAGGAGATGTTCACTTTCAGCAGGGTCTTGATATCGGGCGACAAGAACTCGCCGACTCCCGCCAGGTCCATGGCCCGGCCCATGTCCGCCACCGCCGTCTCGGGCGTGGTGGCCACAACCGCCACCACCGGGCTGCCGGGGCGAGACCGGCCGCTGGGACCGGCTCCGGGCGCCGGCTGGGTTGTACCGGGGTCGAGGGAAGTCATTGTGGGGCTCCTAATCTAAAGCGCAAGGGCGGGCATGGTTCAACTATTTAAAAGCAGCACCAGAGTTGATACCGCGACCCAACCGACGATGGATAACACCAGCGGCAAGTCGCGGATGATCAATTGCTCTGGGGCCTCCGCCTGTTCGCTGTTGTTCAAAAGATAAAGGTAACGGAACAGTCCAAAGGTGACCAGAGGCAGCGTGAACAACATGGTGTTGTTGTCGGGCAGGTTGGTGGCCTCCACCGTATAGAGAGTATAACTTAGCCACGCCGCCGCAGCAGACAACATCAAAAGCTGGTTGATGAAGGGGCCGGAGTAATCCTTGAGCACGCTTCTCTGTTCTCCGGCTGTATCTCCGGCCAATCTGACCTCGGCGAAACGCCGCCCTAGAACTATGAACAACGCCCCGGCGCCGGTGGTGACAAACAGCCACGGAGAGGGGGTCACATCGATGGCCACTGCGCCCGCGGCGGCGCGGATCACGTAGCCGCTGGTAACGGCGAACACATCCAACAACACCACCTGCTTCAGACCCAGGGAGTAGCCGACATTGATCAGAGAGTACAAGCCTCCAGCCACACCCAACATCGGTTCCACCAGGACCATGACCGCCAGTCCCGCCGCCGCCAGCAGCACCATGACCGTGAGCGCCACCGGGACACTTACCTTGCCAGAGGCGATGGGCCTGTTCCGCTTCACCGGGTGCAGCCGGTCCCCGGAACGGTCCATCAGATCATTGAAGAGATAGATGGCGCTTGAGAGGGCGCAAAAGGCCAGCGCGACCAGAACCAGCTTCAAGAGCAAACCGGGGACGGGGTCCAGGTCGTCGGTGCTCCAGGCAACGTCCACCGCGAAGACAAAGGGCAAGAACACCAGTCCGTTCTTGACCCATTGCATCGGGCGCAGCGCCTTCAGCAGCGCCATCGGACCAACGGCCAAATTGCCTTGGCTCACCGGAGCTACGGGGTTTTCTATGTTGTCCTTACTGCTCAAATTCAGTTAGCTTTCCTCATAGGCCAAAGTGCTACCGCCATCGACTAGTTCTTCTCAACCTCGATCACAGGGACCCGGCGCAGCGCCAGAAGGGCCACCAGCCCAACGGCCACTGCGAACCAGAGAGTGACCAGCCGGACCAGCACCGTGCCGGCCGAGGCCCCAGCCCTGGTCAGGCCGCTCTGTTGTAAGAGTGCCAACATGCTTCCCTCCGTGCCCACCAGTCCTCCGGGCAGGGCTGTGACGGCGCCCACCAGGGTCGCCGCCGCATAGATGGGCAGCGCCCGCACCAGTGGGATATCGGACCCGATTCCCTTCAGGATCAACCACAGGGCCAGACCTTCGGCGAACCAGGCCACCACGCCCATGGCCACGCCCGCCGCCATCACCCTGGGCGCCGCCAACTCCTTGAAGCCCTCCTGGGAGTCCCGGAGCAACTCACTCCACCGGGACAGTATGGGCAGCCCAGCCAACCGGGATGCCTGCCGCGACACCGCGAACAACAACCCGGCCACCGAGACCACCAATGCCACCGCCAGGACCACAACGACCGGCATGGGCAACAACGCGAACCCCGTGAGCCCAAGTATGATCACGGAGATCACGTCCGTCAGCCGCTCCATCACTACCACCGGCGCTGACCGGCTGACCGGCGCTCCGGTCCTGCTGTTGAGCAAGTAACATTTTACCAACTCGCCGGCTTTGCCCGGCGTTATCGACATCGCGAGACCGGAGAGAAACACCAGGGCGCTGATGCCGGCCGGGGCGTCGATCTTTAGCACCTTCAGATAGAAGGCCCAGCGGAGGAACCGGAGCAAGAAATTGGCCGAAGCCAAACCCAAAGCCGCAAAGAGATAGAGGACGGGCAGATCACGGATCTTGTCAACGGTGCCGCCGAAATCCCCGTATCCCGCCAGCGCCACGAACACGCCCACCATAAGCACGGCCGGCAATAACCATTTCTTACTCAGACGAACCTTCTGGGCAGGCGAAGACGTATTCAGGACTGCTCAGGCCTTGGCGATGGCCTTTAGCTCGGAATACCATGCGCCCAGTCCGGCCATGCTTCCGTAGTAGAACGGTACAGCCACGACGATTCCCCATAAAATAAGTTGGAGAACGCGAGCGATATCAAAAATATAGTCGATGGTACCCATCACGATTACGGCCATCACCAACGTCAGAACTCCGGTCCAGGCGCCGAAGACCAAAGCATTTCGTCCTGGGGAGGCCGGGTTGCCACCGGCGGCCGAAATCCCGTAGTACCCGCCTATGAATGGGCCAAAGGGAATCGTAATAATGTGTACGATTGGAATCGGAATCAACACGATTATGATACCGAATCCGATTAAAACACCTTTTATCATTGTTTAGGCTAACGTCCGAGCTTTCGCCGTGGCTCACCACGGAACCTGAATCTATCCTGAGTGTTACGGCCTTTCAACTGTGCTGCTCCATATTTTTTTGCTTGAGAAGTAGGCTGGGGCCTACCCTCGATCGATTCAGTCAACCATTATAGACTTGCGGCCGGAACTGCGCACAGGCTTTCGACGAAAACGAGAATCCTAAGGGGCCGGGGTATACTGGGGGCAGCTTCGTTAAATCGCCAAACCGTCCAGGCGGGCGCCAAGGAGTCCGATTGGCCACCGACCCACCACCCAGTCCCAGCGGATACGTGCACGAGTCGCCCTTCGCCGAACTGCTGGACATGAGAGTTAGCGACCCGGACGACGGTTCCAGCACCGTAGTCATGCCCATCAAACCAGGCCATCTGCAACAGGCCGGAAGGGTCCAGGGCGGTATCGTGGTGGCCCTGGCCGACTATGCCATGTACCGCGCGATAAGGCCCCTTCTGAAGCCTGGCGAAGGCACCACCACCATCGAGATCAAGGTCAACTTTCTTGCCGCCGCGGAGAAGGGGGAACTTACAGCCACCGCTACGATCATTGACCACGGACGCAGGTTGATTGTCGGTGAGATGGAGGTCAAGGACCAGGACGGAAAGCTAATAGCCCAGGGCCTCGGCACCTACCTGGTGCTGCAGCCACGAAACCGGACTAACCAGACTAGCCAGACTTAACCATCGACTGATGCGGTCGAGATTTTTGGAATTGAGGACGGGCTGGTGTATAATTCACCATGTCTTTCCAGACCGGAGGTAGGTCCTGATGAAGATCCCCATGAAAGTGGACTATGGGGTGCGAGCGCTGGTGGAATTGGCCCTTCACTACGACGAAGGCCCCATCCAGACGTCGGTTATCGCCTACAAACAGGGTATTCCTGAAGCTTATCTGGACCAGCTGATGACCTCACTGAATAAATTCGGCTTCGTGCAAAGCCGTAGAGGGCCTCAGGGTGGGCATTCCCTGGCGATGGACCCCAAAGACATCGACCTCAACATGGTGATGGAAAGTCTGGATAGCAGCAATTCACCGCTGGACTGTCTCATAAACCCCCACGAATGCGTTTTCTCCCACACCTGTGCTCAACAAGAAGTGTGGAAGACCGTTGAAGCCACGATCCGCGACGTGCTTAGCAATATCAGCGTGGCCGACCTTGCCGCACGTCAATTGAGCTTTGCCGGCCAATCGCCCGTGCCCCTTTAGACAACCACTGGAAACGCGCGAACTCCCAGGATCAACGGGAATGGCCGCCTCCGTTTCACGCTCACCTTTGCTTGACAACAACTTTTGCCAGCTATAGACTCGAAAAGTTAATGATTACATCTAATCGCCGATTGACCTGCGCTTGTACGTGTCCGCCCACATAGGGGCGGGCAACTACTTCTGCACATCTGAAGCCTGCGCCCACCCGATTGAGGAACCCCTTGGGGTAAGCGTGGGTTTTTTTATTGCGAAATCCCTATGCTAAATTAACCGCCGGGGCATCCATCGGGGCCCAGGCACATCTAAACAACTGAACTCCTGAACTATCGAACACCCAGGAGTGCCGGGAAAATGAGGAGGGTCCATCCCATGGCCGAACAGCCCCTAACGCTCACACCGGAGCAAGTAAAACGATACAGCCGCCACATCATAATGAGTGACGTGGGTAGCAAAGGTCAGCGCGCCCTGATGGGCTCGAAAGCCCTGATCATCGGCGCCGGCGGACTTGGTTCTCCGTCCGCCATCTACCTGTCATTGGCCGGGGTAGGCACCGTTGGCATCGTGGACTTTGACGTGGTTGAACTGTCCAATCTACAGCGCCAAATTTTGCACCATACCCCCGACGTGGGCCGGCCCAAGGTCGAGTCCGCTTACGACAACATCAAGTCCTACAACCCAGACGTGAACGTGGTCTTGCACGAGACCCGCCTCGATTCTTCGAACGCCATGGAGATAATCAGCCAATACGACCTGGTGATCAACGGAGCCGACAACTTCGCCACCCGTTATCTCGTCAACGACGCCTGCTATCTGCTGAAGAAGCCGCTGATGGACGGCAGCATCCTGATCTTTGACGGTCAAGCCACCGTGTTCCTGCCGGGACAGGGCTGCTACCGCTGCCTGTTCCCTTCGCCACCGCCTCCGGGCATGGTCCCCAATTGCGCCGAGGCCGGCGTGCTGGGCGCTCTGACCGGCTTGGTCGGGAGCATCCAGGCCACTGAGGCCCTGAAATACTTCTTGGGCATCGGTGAGTCCCTCAGCTCCCGGTTGCTGCTCATCGACGCACTCAGCATGACCTTCCGGGAAGTGCGTTTGAAGAAAAACCCCGACTGCCCGCTGTGCGGAGATAATCCCACCGTTACCGAGTTGATCGATTACGAGGTCTTCTGCGGAGTCGCCGAGCCTAGCGAACCTGCGGTAGTAGGCTCGGACTAGATCGGAAAAGCGGGGGCGTCTCACAAAACGGACGCCCCTCTTGGCACCGGGCCCATGCACTGGTAACGGGCCAAACACCGGCAGCCAGGAAGACTCAAAATAATGTTCCACGACAAGTTTCCACGATAAAACAGGGTTTATGGTTACTAGGCTCACCTACAAAAGCATAATCGACACCATCGGCAACACGCCCCTCGTTGAGTTGCAGCGCATGAGTCCCAAAGAGGGCGTGCGTATCTTCGCCAAATTGGAGGGGCAGAACCCTACCGGCAGCGTCAAGGACCGCATCGCTCTCAAGATGATTGAGCAAGCCGAGCTGGACGGAGAGATCTCCGTAAACCGCACCATCTTGGAACCCACCAGCGGCAACACGGGAATCTCACTGGCCATGATCGGCCGGCTGAAGGGCTATAAGGTCGCGGTGGTCATGCCGGAGAATGTCAGCGTGGAGCGGGTACAACTACTTGAGGCCTACGGGGCCGAGATCATCTCATCCGACGGCTCCCGAGGCACCAACGGGGCCATCGAAGTCGCTCAGGACCTGGTGGAAAAACGGGGCAGCGATTATTTCATGCTGTACCAGTATGGCAACAGCGGCAACCCCAACGCCCACTACGAGACCACCGGCCCGGAGATCATCCAAGCCATGCCCGACGTCAGCATGTTCGTTGCCGGCCTGGGCACCGGCGGCACCTTGATGGGCGTGGGCCGCCGGCTGAAAGAACACAACCCTCAGGCAAAGATCGTAGCCGTGGCTCCCGAGCCCGATGACTTCATCTCAGGGCTCCGCAGCCTGGAGGACGGGTTTATCCCGCCCATCTTGGACGTCTCCATGCTGGATACTAGGATGCTAGTCGGCAGCTTTGACGCGTTTTCCACCGCCAAACGTCTTTTGGCCGAGGAGGGAATCTTCGCCGGCGTTTCGTCGGGCTCCGTGGTTTACGGAGCGATACGCATGGCGGAGCGCATGGACGAGGGCGATATAGTTTGCTTGTTGGCCGACGGTGGCTGGAAATACTTGAGCACCGCCCTCTGGACGAAGGACTACGAACAACTGGCCAAGGATACCAAGGGCAAGATCTGGTGGTGATCGATGTTAAGCCGGGCCAAGCGTAAATCCGGCGTAGCGATAGCGTTTGGGCGGAGAGTAGAAGTTCAAATTTCGCGTTGGAGGCTTTTTGGGGCCGCTCCGGACCCGGTCCCGGGCAACGATTTAGGCGCGCCGCGCAACCGAGGGGTGTGAGGCTGGAGAGGGGTAAAACAACTTGATACATCAGCCGTGGCGATGCTATACTGACTCTACATATAGGCCTTCCTTAGAGAGCGGGGTATAACCCGCTTTCTTGCTGATGGAAACAAACGGTTTCTGTCCGGGAATCGGGAGGGGTGCGAACCGATGAAAAGTGATTTTCTGATTGCGTTGACCCAGTTGGCGGCCGAACGGCATTTGCCCCGGGAACAAGTGCTCGGAGCGATCGAGGTTGCCCTGGCGTCGGCATTTAAAAAAGACAACCCGGCCTCGGGCCAAAATATCTCCGTTACGCTCAATCCAAATACTGGGGATGTGAGCGTTTTCGCCCTTAAAACCGTGGTGGAAACGGTTGAGGACAGCGAAAAAGAGATCACCGTGGCCGATGCCCAGGCCATCAAGAAGGGCGCCGAACTTGGTGACGAGGTTGCGGCGGCCGAGCCACTACCCCACAACGCCAGCCGTATCGCGGCGCAGACCGCCAAGCAGGTGGTGCTGCAACGCCTCAGGGAAGCGGAACGGGACCTCCTCTACCAGGAGTTCCAGCAGCACGAGGGCGATATCGTCTCGGGCGTGATTGAACAGGCCGAGCCGGGCCGTACCATCACCTTGGACCTGGGCCGCGCCCAAGCCATCCTCCCTTACGAAGAACAGGCTCCCAACGAGCGGTACCGCAAGGGACAGCGCACCAAGGTCTATCTCATCAGCGTCCGAAGCACGCCCAAGGGACCGGAGATTCTGGTCTCCAGAAGCCACAAGAACATGCTGAAACGGCTGTTCGAGATTGAGGTGCCTGAGGTCTACAACGGCGTGGTGGAGATCAAGGCCATCGCCCGGGAAGCCGGTTTCCGCAGCAAAGTGGCCGTGAGCGCCACTCAGCCCGGCATCGACCCAGTGGGCTCCTGCATCGGTATCCGGGGCAACCGGATCCAAAGCATAGTGAACGAGCTTCAAGGCGAGAAAATCGACATCGTGTCTTGGGATGAAGAGCCCAAGAAATTCATAACCAACGCCCTCAGCCCTTCGGAACCGGTCCACGTGGAACTGTTGGAGGCGGAACAGACCGCCATCGTGGTGGTTCCGGACCGGCAACTCTCGCTGGCCATCGGGAAAGAGGGCCAGAACACCCGGTTGGCTGCCCGTTTGACCGGTTGGAGACTGGACATCAAGGGCTTAACCGAGTGGGAAGAGATCAAGGAAGCCGCTCAAGCCAAAGCCGGCGCCAAAACGAAAACTGCCGATAAACCGAAAGTGGCGGCAGAAGAGGCCGCGGAAGCAGCCGAAGCCGTGGAAGAAGCGATCGCCATCGTCGAAGAGGCGGGCGCCGTGGCCACCGAAGAGGCCGAGGCAGCAGAACCGGTGGCCGCCGAAGCTCCGGCCGCGGAGATCGATGAGGACAGCATCCTCGAGGCCCTGATCCGGGAAGAAGAAGAACAGGCGCCATCAGAAGCAACGGCCGAGCCCGTTGCTGCCGAAGGCATCAGCGTTGAAGACCTAGGCGCCTTCACTATTGAAGACGTTGAGTTATCGGATGACGACGAAGAGGAAGAGGAAGACGAAGACGAAGGGGAACTGCCGGCCTTAGAAGACCTGCCGGTCCTGATTCCCGATGCGGGCAAGATCCGGTTCGCCGAAGATA
Organism: Chloroflexota bacterium; assembly: GCA_022570905.1. Classification (GTDB taxonomy): domain Bacteria; phylum Chloroflexota; class Dehalococcoidia; order Lucifugimonadales; family UBA3495; genus UBA9611. Next base: position 11,867 of record JACZYV010000023.1, on the reverse strand, counting down.
TCGTCGAAGAGTTCCGGGGCGGCGGCCGCGGCGGCCGGCGCCGGAGAGGCGGGGGCGCCCGTGGTGGAGCCCGTGGTGGCGGTGCACGCGGTGGCGGAGCTGCTGCCGGCGGAGGCCGCTAGATTCTTCACTGAATGGCCTCCCGCTACTGGCTTTCGCCGCAAAGCCAGTGAGCAGCTCTCTGGAGGGCCGGCCTTGCCAAAGAATCGACATCTCCCCGAACGAAGTTGTGTAGCCTGTGGCGCCAAGATGCCAAAGGCACAACTTGTTCGGGTCGTCCGGGCCAGTGAGGGGCCAATCACTGTCGATGCCACCGGGAGGGCGCCGGGAAGGGGCGCCTACCTTTGCCGCACTCCCGATTGCTGGGGCCGGGCACTTGGCAAAGGGGCTTTGGGACGTAGTTTCAAGCAGGACCTTTCCACCCATGACTTGGAACAGGTACGGGCTTATTACGAAGCGAACATCGCCCCTCAGGCTACGGCGCACTAATCTTTAGAATACCAATGGATGTGTAGATGACTTCTGACGGACAACCCACCGCAGTGGACGGCGCAGATAAAAAACCGAGACCCCGCAAAACTGGAGAGAAGCGGGCACAGTCCCGTGCCTTAGTCCTGCCAGAGACGATGACAGTCCAGTATCTGGCGGAGGTCTTGAATCAAAATCCCATTGACGTGATCAAGCAATTGATGCGCAACGGAATCATGGCGTCCATGAACCAGGTGGTCGAATATAAAGTGGCCACCCTGGTAACCACTGCTCTGGGAGTCCGAACCAGCATGGCCGAGGAGCCCACCACGGCCAAATCAGCACCCTCCAAGGGAACCGGAAGCAAGGAAGACGAATCCAATCTGGTGGCCCGCCCGCCGGTGATCACCATACTTGGCCACGTGGACCATGGCAAGACCTCTTTGCTGGACTCCATCAAGAACACCAATGTCGCTGAGGGCGAGGCCGGCGGCATCACTCAGCACATCGGGGCCTATCAGGTTGAATCCCACGGTCAACCCATCACCTTCTTGGATACACCGGGCCACGCCGCGTTCACGGCCATCCGCGCCAGGGGTGCACGGGTTACCGACATAGCCGTAGTAGTCGTCGCGGCCGACGACGGCATCATGCCTCAAACGCTGGAGGCCATCAACCATGCCAAGGCGGCCAAGGTCCCGATCGTGGTCGCCATCAACAAGATGGACCTTCCGGGCGCCGACCCAGAGCGGGTGAAACGCCAACTCAGTGAGCAGGAACTATTGGTAGAAGACTGGGGCGGCGACGTTATCTCCGTGGATATCTCAGCCAAGACCGGCGAGGGCATCGACAACCTGCTGGAGAACCTACTGCTGGTGGCGGAGATTAGCGAACTTAAGGCGAATCCCAATAAACCAGCCACGGGCGTCGTCATCGAAGCAAAACTGGACCGGAAACGGGGGCCCAGCGCCACCGTCTTGGTACAGGATGGCACCTTGAAGATTGGCGATTTTATCGTAGCCGGCGCGGCGTGCGGGCGGGTTAAGGCGATGACCAACGATCAGGGGAAGCCCATGCAATCCGTCCCCCCAGGTTATCCGGCCGAGGTCCTGGGATTTGGGTCTCTGCCCGAGGCCGGTGACCAGTTGACCGTCGCCACCAACGAACGAGAGGGCCGGTCCATGGCCGAAGCTAGTGGTAAGGCCCATCGCTCCCAGTCCGGACAGGGCCGCGCCCTCACCTTGGAAGAAATGATCAACCAGGTGGACACCGACGAGATCAAAGAGATGAACCTGGTGATCAAGGCAGACGTCCAGGGGAGCGTGGAAGCTGTCCGCGGGGCGCTGGAGCGGTTGGTTGACGAAGATGCCAAGGTGCGGATACTACACGCCGCCAGCGGCGCGGTAACGGAATCGGACATCCTTTTGGCCAGTGCATCCGACGCTATCGTCATCAGCTTCTCTATCGGTTCCGAACCCAGCGCCGAGCGCCTGGCCGTCAGAATGGGCGTGGAGATTCGCCACTACAACATCATCTACCAGTTGATCGATGACGTGGAAAAAGCCCTCCACGGTATGCTGGACCCCGTCTACACCGAAATTATCGTAGGCCGGGCAGAGGTCCGTGAGGTATTTGAAGGCCGCCGCGGTACTCAGATCGCCGGTTGCCGCGTCTCCGAGGGCAGGATGGTCAGGAACGGTGACGTCCGTGTGGTGCGGGATGGCGCCGTGGTGGAGGACAGCATCATTACCAGCCTACGCCACTTCCGTGAGGAGGTGAACGAGATGAACGCCGGCACCGAATGCGGAATCGTCCTCCAGGGGTTCAACGACTTCCAGGAAGGCGATATATTGGAAGTCCACCGTCAGGAACGGGGCCGGCGCTAGGCCGTTCCCTCCAGGCGTGGCCCCGTCCAGACGCGGTTTCTTCAAGTCTCGGTTCCAACCGGCAAAGGTACATCTGCAATGTCCCGACGCACCGACCGTATCAATGAACAGTTGCGCCAAGAGATCAGCACGCTCCTCCTGCGTCAGATAAAGGACCCCCGCCTGAACCAGATCATCAGCATCACCCGGGTGGTTTCCAGCGGAGACCTGCGCAGCGCCAGGGTCTACATCAGCGTCATAGGCAATCAGGAAACCAAGCAAGCAGCCCTGGAAGGAATCCAGTCAGCTGCGTCTTTCCTGCGCCGCGAACTTAGAGACCGCATCAACATGAAGCACACTCCTTTCTTGTCTTACCAACTAGACGATTCCCTGGAAGAAGCAGACCAATTATTCCGGTTGATGAACCGGATCAAGCCAGATGAGCCGCATCCTGAAACGCCTAACTCCGAAGCGCCCAAGATACCGGGCGGCGGGTAGCATGGCGAACGCGCAAACCGGCGCCAGGCCGCCGGTGGTCAACGGCTTCATCAACCTGTTCAAGCCTCCCGGCATAACCTCCATGGACGCCCTGCGCCAGATCAAGCGCATCACCGGTCAGCGTCAGAAGGTTGGCCACGGCGGCACGATTGACCCGCTGGCCCGGGGAGTGCTGCCGGTGTGCTTCGGTCAGGCGACCCGCCTGATGGACCACATCGTAGGTGGCGTCAAACGGTACCGCGTGGAGATCACCTTGGGTGTCACAACCACCACCTACGATGCGGAAGGAGAAGTGGTCAAGACCGGGGACACCCAGGGCCTGACCCAGGATATGGTCGAAGAGAGCCTGCGGCCTTGGGTCGGCCTGGTCAAGCAGACACCGCCCATGTACAGCGCCATCAAGGTAGATGGGAAGAGACTCTACAAACTGGCCCGCGCCGGTATAGAGGTGGAGCGAGAGGCGCGTCCGGTGGAGATCCACGACATCAAGATCATGGAATTCGCATCCCCCAAGTTGGTCTTGGAAGTGGAATGCGGACGCGGGACCTATATCCGCTCCCTGGCTCATGACGTCGGCGAGGCCCTGGGTTGCGGAGGCCATGTGGCGGACTTGGTGCGTCTGCTGTGCGGCGGTTTCCCGGCTGAGGATTCGGTGACCCTGGAACAACTGGAGGACGCCAACGACGGTCCGGACGGCTGGCAAAAATTTCTCTATCCCGTTGACCGAGTCTTAAGGGACTTAAAGAGCATCACCCTGGGCCGGGAGGCTGAAGAACATCTACGCCACGGTCAGGCGGTGACGCTGGGCCGGCCCGAACTGGAAGCCGGGTATCTGGAGGAGTACCGCGCCTATAATTCCGAAGGAGTTTTCATGGCGCTGGTGCGCTTCGACCGGCCCACAAATTCCTGGCAGCCGGTCAAAGTGTTCCAATTAGACACCCCTTCTCCCTACGCCCCCGCCTCGGTTTGACCGGACCTTGCGCGGGCTTTGCCAGTCAGTCTACATACCCGTGGTGGAATTTCTCGATATTAGCTTTAATGGTTTATCAATTCGCTGTCATATTGGCGGAAATTCTTGACAAACCCCATTCGAATTGTATAGTTGTTGACGTTACGTAAACCTAGCTGATGAGCGGGTTTTGTAGCTACGCACCTTGACACTATGACCGTACCGAAACATTTGGGGGTGGACTACATGGAAGCTTATTGTTTCAAGTGCCGAAACAAGCGGGAGATATCCAGTCCTCGGCAGGTCACATTAAAGAACGGCCGTCCTGCCACCCAGGGGGTCTGCCCTGAGTGTGGGACCAAGGTGTTCCGTATCGGCAAGTCTTCGTAGTTCTTTCTGAACGCACCGTCAGGCCGCGCGAACGGCCGGGAACCCCAGCTTGGCCAGCAGTTTCCGTGGGTTCGTCTCCAAAAGTTCGTGGACCTCGTCGTCACTGAGACCCGCGCCTTTGGCTACCTTTTGCCTGATCTCTGGAGTAAGCAGATCCTCGGGTTCATGCGCATCTGAGTCCAGCACGGTGGCCGCTCCGGCCTCTTTAGCGATCTTCGCAACGTGTCCATTGGCCAGGCTGTGGCCCTTGCGGGCCGACACCTCAAGGTAGATGCCCCTTTCCGCTGCCAACCGGGCTTCGTCATAAGTGATGAGCCCCGGATGTGCCAACACGTCCACGAAGTCCGAACGCAGCGCCGCCTCGTTGGTGCCGGGTTCCACCGGCTCCACCGGCGTTTCTCCATGCACCGCCACCAATTTGGCCCCCATCTCTTTGGCCGTCCGCGCCACCAAGTCAATGTCTTCCTTTGGCACGTGGGTGATCTCCACTCCTGGCAACGCCAAGATATCCCAACGTTTGGTGGCCTGCTCGCAATCGATGATCAGGGCTTTCAGCACGAATTCCAAGTTCCCAAGCCCCACATGGTCAGTCAACGCCATGGCCCGGTAGCCGCGTGCCAGCGCCCGGCGTATCAACTCAGTGGGCGACAGTGCGCCGTCACTGAGAAAAGTGTGGGTATGGAAATCGTACATCTGTCTGCTCCGAGTCGCGTTGGCGATCCATGGGTTTCCCCGGTACGTACTCATTACCGGGCATGGCTAAGTATAGAATCAGGGCGGTGCTTTAACAAGAATCACCGGCTTGGGTCGCCGTAGCCGGCGGCCCAATCTCGTTGACACCGATTTTACCCCCGCCTACAATTGCCTCACTCAGGCACGATATATGATTTTCGGACTTGGGTAATTGGCCTCTGGAGACCAAAATATGGTAGAAGCGCTGGAGAGCAGCCTCCGGGACGACGGCCAACTCGCCCCTTGTGACCGGTGCGGCCGACACTTCGGAAAGGGATGGTCCTTTACTTTCAAGAAACCCGTCCCTGAGGGGACCGAGGACAACGGCGTAATCGTCAAATGCTACCGTTGCGCCATCCGCCACCATCCCATGCTGCGCCGTTCGCTGGTTGTGGCGTTCGTGGTTGGGACCATCCTGACGTTACTGAACCAGGGCGACATTCTCATCGCCGGAGGCTGGAACGAGGCCCTTTACTGGAAAGTGCCCCTCACTTATTGCGTGCCCTTCTGCGTCGCCACCTATGGGGCTCTGAGTAATAGCCGCCGCTAAACGTACCAAGGCCTAAAGCCTAGCGGTTGCTGATTCACGGGGCGGCAAAACGGCCCCGTTGCTGGCGGGGCCGTTTTTAGCCATCTGTAACCGGATGATTTGCTAACCCAGGTTGCGTATCACAGAGACCACTTTACCGTGGACTTCCACGTTCTCGGCGGGGGTGTAAATGGGTTCCATGGTGCTGTTGGCCGGCTGCAAGCGGACCTGACTGCCCTCCGCATAGAATCTCTTCAGCGTTGTCTCTTCCTCTTCCTTGAGCCAAGCAACCACCATCTCACCATTATTGGCGACCTTGGTGGGCTTGATGATCACCACGTCTCCGTCGTCTATGAGGGCATCGATCATCGACGTGCCGCTCACTTTCAGGGCGAATAATTTGCCGTGTTGGCGTTGCAGTTCGGGCGAGACCTCCACGGTGTCGAACTCTTGGCTGGCCTCGGACTCCTCGGTGCTCCAGGCTGGTATGGGAATGCCGGCCGCGATGAGCCCCACTATCTGGACCTTGGGAGCATTGGAAATCGCCCCCCCTTCCTGGTCCAATATCTCGATGCCGCGGGCAACGTCCCGCCGCCGGTTGATGTATCCGGCCTGGCTCAGCTTCTCCAAGTTATAGTCCACAACCGAGGTGGAGCTGATCTCACAGGCTTTCTGGATGTCCCGCACCGTGGGCGGGATGCCGTTCTCCAAGTAGAACTCCTGGAGGAATCCCCATATGCGCTGTCTCCGGGGCGGCATCTTTTTACTGCTTACCATATTTTCCTTTAGCACAGAGTAGGCATCAAGACCTTGACCGGTGCAGTTAACACATAGCATCGAGTCAGTATCGGGGCCTGAATCAGTGCGCTTTACATAAAAACGTATGTTCTGAAAACAGGCTAGCAAAGGCCCCGCCGCCTGTCAACGATTCTGTGTCACGATGCAGCCGGTTTGGAGCCAGGGCCAGAATCGGGGGCACAAATACCAAAAAAAACCCGCCCTTGGTTTCAGCAAGGACGGGTATCGATTCGCGATTAAGTGCCGGGGTTAAGCGGAAGCCGCCTTCATCTTGTTCAGACGGGCCGCCATGCGTGATTTGCGGCGGTTGACGTTGTTCTTGTGCAAGATGCCTTTTTGCACCGCCCGGTCCAACGTGATCAGCGCCTCGCGGACGTCGGTCTCAGCCACGGCCACATCACCGGATTCCACGGAACGCAACGCCTTGGCCATCGCGGTCCTGCTCTCGGTCCGGTCTCCTCTTGTGCGTACGGCCCTCTTTACTTGCTGACGGCCTGTCTTCTTTGCGGGCAACTTGTTCCTCCTACGGTCATCTACGCCGGCGCTTGGGCTGCCGGTCTAATTTTTGATCTTGCGTGGCTGGGGGCCGGAAATAATAATAGGCGCGAATCGAGCTTAAAAAGCCTACGCGCCTATTATAAACCAAGTTCGGCCAGTTTCCAAAAGCCGGCCGGTCCGTAGCCTGCTTAGGGAACCAATTCTGGTATCAAGCGCCCAGTCTGGATCAAACGTCCAGGTTTTGCACACTGCGGGCGTGGGCTTGAATAAAGCTCTTACGGGGCGCAACCAATTCGCCCATCAATGTGGTGAAAACATCGTCAACCTCGATGGCGTTGTCGATGGTCACTTTCAGCATCTGACGGGTGCTTGGGTCCATCGTGGTCTCCCACAATTGATCGGGGTTCATCTCGCCCAGTCCCTTGTAGCGCTGGATCTGGGGATTACGGCTTCCGTTCAAGCTGGCCAGGTACTCGTCCTTCGCCTCCTCGGTGTAGGTGTATTCCACCTTTTTGCCGGTCTGTATGCGGTATAGGGGCGGCTGAGCGATGTATAGGTATCCCTGCTCGATCAGAGACAACATCCGGCGATAGAAGAAGGTCAAGATCAACGTCCGGATGTGGGAGCCGTCCACATCGGCGTCAGTCATGATGATGATCTTGTGATAGCGGATCTTCGATGGGTCGAATTCCTCACCCTCGCCGGCGCCCAGGGCCGCGACCATGGCCCGTATCTCTTCATGGCCTAGAATCTTGTCCGGTTGTTGCAGGACCCGTTCCACATTCAGTATCTTGCCTTTCAGCGGCAAGATCGCCTGGAAGTGCCTGTCTCTTCCCATCTTGGCCGATCCTCCGGCCGATTCGCCCTCAACGATGTACAATTCCGATTTGGCGGGATCACGCTCGGCGCAGTCAGCCAATTTTCCAGGCAATGACGACCCGTCCAGGGCGTTCTTGCGTATCACCAGATCGCGGGCGCGCTTGGCTGCTTCCCTGGCCTTCTGTGAGGTCAGGCATTTCTCAACCACCCGCTTGCTGTCGGCGGGGTTCTCCTCCAGGTAGCGGTTCAGGCCTTCGCTGACCACCGAGTCCACGATCCCGCGGACCTCTGCGTTGCCCAGCTTGGTCTTCGTCTGCCCTTCGAACTGCGGGTCGGTCAGCTTAACGCTGATGACGGCGGCCAGTCCCTCGCGGACATCCTCGCCCGTCAGATTGGGTTGATCGTCCTTGATGTACCCCTGCTTCCGGGCGAAATCGTTGATCACCCTGGTCAAGGCGGTGCGGAAGCCGGTCATATGAGTCCCGCCCTCTTGCGTGTTGATGCAATTGGCGAATGAGAACACCGTCTCCGAGAAGGTGTCGTTATATTGGATGGCCACCTCAACGGAGGTGTCATCCACCACCTTCTCGAAATAGAAGGGGCTGGACTGAACGGTCCGGCGGTTACGGTTGACGTTCCGGACGAGGTTAGCGATGCCGCCGTCGAAGAAGTATGTGCGCTCGACATCTCCGCGGCGCCGGTCGGAATGCCAATGGCTGATAAACGCAATCTCAAGGCCCTTGTTCAGATAAGCGATCTCTTTGAAGTGGGCGATCAGCAATTCGAAATCATATTCGATGATCGGGAAAATCTGCGGATCGGGTCTGAAGGACACGGTGGTGCCGTGTGCGGACGTTTTTTCGCCCTTCACCACGCCGGTGGTTGCTTTTCCTCTGGCGTATTCCTGGGTGTAGGTCCAACCCCCGCGGCGGACCTCCGCGCGCAGTTCCTCGGACAAAGCGTTCACCACCGACCCACCCACACCGTGGAGGCCGCCGGTGACCTTATAGGCGCCACCGCCGAACTTGCCGCCGGCGTGCAGGGTGGTCATCACCGTTTCCAGGGCGCTCTTGCCGGTTTTAGCGTGCTTGTCGATGGGGATACCGCGGCCGTCGTCGGCCACGGATATCCAGCCATCTTCGGATATGGAGATATCGACCCGGTCGCAGAAGCCGGCCATCGCTTCGTCCACTGCGTTATCCAAAATCTCGTAGATCAGGTGGTGCAACCCGCGCTGGTCGGTGCTTCCGATATACATTCCAGGACGGACGCGCACCGCTTCCATGCCCTCTAGGACTTGGATATCTTTTGCTGTGTAATCGGCTGCTTGGGCTTGTGTCATATTTTATTTCACCATTGGTATTCGTTGTGCGGACAGAGGAATAATCGCACGTGGGAATGGAGGTTCAAATCGGTCGGGTCTGAGGCCGGTCAGACTACACATATTATACCAGATTTGAGGCTAAATAGCCTCAAAAACAAACCTTTCAAACCAGTATTTTATGTCTTCTCGATGCCCAAAATGGGCGATGACCGGAATCTCGTGACTGGCAGGGTAAATCATTAACGGTCAATTATGCGTGATTAGCTGTGAATTCGGCCTGTATACCCGTACATAGTCTCGATCCATGCCCGATTTCAGTCAATAAGGACCTGTCATTGTCATAAAATGAGCGCAGACCGGAAATTTCCGGTCTGCGCTCATTAAAACTGCTGGGAAGTGCGCTAAATTGGCGGTTATTTCGGGAAAATCCGGCGGAAAATCCCCGGTGAACCCTCTTCATGGACCATGAAGGGCCGCACTTCCGTATTCCAAACCGGAGTGACCATGGGGCTCCACGCCTTCCATCCTTCCCCATTGACCACATCCATGGACTCCATCTCGTGGACCGTCGTGTATTTGGGCGCTCCCATGACCGCCTCGAACCGCCGGGCCCGTATGTAGCCGGGAATCTTGGTTGCCTCGGGCAGCCGCTCGGTGTTGTAGGCCTTGTTGAACTTTGCTTCCAGTTCCTCAGGCACCGACATCCGTCCCACCAGGAGGACCGGCGCCATACCGCTCTGAGCGGTCTCATCGGACACATGGTCCGGGTAGATACGTGTGTAGAGATTCCTGATATAGGCCGTCCCGATCACGCTGGGTGACATGCGTTTGGACCACTCGGTCGGCTCCTTAAGCCATCTCTGCCAGGCGTCGGAATGCCAGGTGTCGGCCGACTCGAGCTCGTAGCAGGCCAAGTACCGGGGTCCGCCCTGCACTGCTTCGTACCGGGCGGCATCGAGCACACCCGGAATGGACAAGCGCTCCGGGATATGCTCCTCGTTGTACCACCGGTTGTACTCCTCGTCGTGTTCGGCCGCCACGTCGCTGTAGACCATCAGCAGACCGTTTCCTTTCTTCGCTGACATCCCAACCTCCATGTCTAAGTGCTTCTGCGTTCCAGCCCTTTTTTGCTAATTCGAACCAGTTCCGCGTTTAATCCCCCGGAAAATAATGTTGCCCCGTACGGCAGCTTTCCAGCGCATAGCCCATGGCGCGGAACAGAGGCTCGGGGAGGTCATCCAGGGGGAACCAGGCGCTGTCGATGAATGCCTCCGGCTCCATCAGACTTGGCTCTTGACCTCCGATGTCGCCCAGAAATTCGATGTCCACGTAATGCTTGCCGTAGGCGATGATGTTGCTCACGCAGAGGAACCGTAATTCACCCACGGTCACGCCCAGTTCCTCCCTGGCTTCCCGCCGTGCGCACTCCTCCAGGGTCTCGCCGTTCTCCAGGTGACCGCCGGCGGAAGCCCAGGTCTCTTCGCCGTGGGCGCCGTGCCGTTTGGCCAAAAACACTTTGCCGTCACGCACGAAGACCACGCCTACGCCGATCTGGGGTCTCGATGAGTCTGCGGCCATGGCGCCGAGTATAGCACGAGGCGTTTTCGAGGCCGTGTGCCGGCTCTCGCCCGGCGTGGCTGGTTGCCTTATACTTGGCCGGTATTTCCCATATTCATGGTAGGACCCGGAGGCATGGATTGGCCGACCAAGAACGGCTGGTAAAAACCCTGATCGACCTGATCAAGACCGACAGTCCAAGCGGCGAGGAAGACGCCATGGACGAAGCGGTCAGCTCCCGGTTGGAATCCCTGGGTCTGAAGGTGTCACACGACTCCTACAACAACGTGATCGCCCGATTGGAGGGAGAGGGCCGGCCCTTCATGCTCTCCGCCCATCTGGACACCGTGGAGCCGGGCCGGGGCATCAAACCGGTCGTTGACGGCGGAGTGTTGCGGTCCGACGGCAGCACCATCCTGGGCGGAGACTGCAAAGCCGGGATCGCCATCGTTCTGGAGGCCCTGACGGCGGTTGTGGAATCCGGCAGCGGCAACGGGGCGCGTAACCGGGCGATCGAGGTGGTGTTCACGCGCCATGAAGAAGGCGGCTTAGTCGGCGCCCATCACCTGGACTTCAGCATGGTCTCAGCCAAAGAGGGAATCGTCTTCGACGGCGAGGGGCCTCCCAACCGGATCATCCTCTCGGCCCCGTCCCAGAACGTCGTCACCGCCGAGATCACCGGCCGCGCCGCCCACGCCGGGCTCGAGCCGGAAAAAGGCATCTCCGCCCTGCTCATCGCCGCCGAGATCCTGGTAAAGCTGCCCCTGGGCCGCATCGACGAAGAAACCACGGCCAACATAGGCCGGCTGGAAGGGGGCCTGAAACGCAACATCGTCCCCGAACGGGCCTTTCTTGACGGCGAGTTCCGGAGCCGGAACAACGAGAAACTGGCCGACGTGGAACGCAAGTTCCGGGGAGTGTTCGACGAGGCCGCCTCCAGATATCCTGAGGCTAAGATCGAACTGGACATCATAAATACCTACCAGGCGTACAATGTTGACGCCAACAGCCAGGCGGTCACAGTCATAAGGAGGGCGTTGGCGGCAATTGGGCTGGAACCGGTCTTGGAATCAACCGGCGGCGGTTCGGACGCCAACGTATTCATTGAGAAGGGAATCACAGCCATTCCGGTGGGCATCGGTGTGCGGGATTTCCACACCACCTGGGAGACAGCAGTGATCGCCGAGGTCCTTCAAGGGGCGCGGATGTGCGAGGAGATCATCCGCGGAGCTTAGCGCGCTAGGGCCACCTGGTTGACTGACAATCCGGGCAGCCGGGATAATAGCTATTGGCATTAACGTATCGATTAACCGCAGGGCGCCTTCGCAAGAATCGGGAGGGGACCAAGATCGAACCCCATTCGCTCCGCCAACATCAAATATAAATTGACCGGTCCCCCAAAAACGCTGGTCTGCCCAGGCCTCTGACCAGTGTCTATAA
>JACZYV010000169.1:0-6291 GCA_022570905.1 Chloroflexota bacterium | reverse complement strand
GGCAAGGCCGTCGCCGCCCGCCTGGTATTCGGGAGAATGGTTCAGGGCCAGGCGGGCATATTCCGCGATGTTCCCGGCCGTGATCTCAACCACCGTTTCGTTGCCGACCTGGCCCGGTTCCACGGCATCGAAGTGCCAAAGTCTTTCCCGCTGGTCCACCATGGCTTCAAAACGCTCCCACTGAAACCGATTGCTTCAGGCATCATTCTACCCCAATGCGAACGCGGTCATATAAGTGGAGCATCTTGCGAAACGGTCTGCACCTGATAACTGAATTTATCGAGCACAGCCCACGATTAACCCCAACTCCGCCCATAAAAGGGTGGCAGCCAAGACTCCCATGACTAAAGAATGGAAAGCTATTTACACAGGCGTCTAGCCGTAAAACGCCTTAACAGGCGGTTAAAGGCTCATCGTAGACTTAATAACCTGACCGTTCTTGGCCGCTTCAAAGTTCGTGTTCACGCTTGGTTATCCATCATCGTCTGTCAGGCTCATGCCGTCGTTACTGGCTCCCGCCAATCGGTTCGGGAAGTGGCGTAGTCGCCAGCGTGGAGGCGGTTGGTGAACGAAATAAGTGGGGGAGCGGGATGTGCCATATGCCATAATGCGGTTTCCAATGGAAGGACAACGACGACAAGGAGCGAAGTGAATTATGAACTGGGAAGCAATCGCGGCTATCGGGCAGATTATTGGAGCCTTCGCGGTAGTACTTTCATTGGCCTACCTGGCTACTCAAATCCGCCAGAACACTAGTGGAATAAGACGTGGTTCGACGGCCGATGCCATCGCCGCTTTTCGGGAATGGAACTCCCTTATGATTGCCGACTCCTCGACTAGGCAGGTATTTATTAGGGGAGCAGGGGGGATGGAGAATCTGTCCGACGATGAAAGGGCTCAATTTTGGGCGTATACCTTTAACTTTCTTAAGACCGCTGAGCTTCTGCATTTTCAGTACCTTAATGGCGCAATGGACGAGGGAGTTTGGGCGGGATGGGAACAATTATTGATTATGTACGCCACAACCATTGGTAGCCTGCAATTCTACCGAGAGAGGCGAAAGCTCTTCAGCCCAAGGTTTCAGGAATGGCTGGATAATCAAGTCCAAGACGCAGGGTTTGCGCCGCTTGGACTATTTTGGAAACCCGACTCTGAACCGGTGAGTGATTAGGTTCTTCCACGGTCCCCGTCATAAAAGCATTTCGCAAGACGCTCCACATGCCCCGCCTTGCCTGGCTATGCTATGTTAGGCTCCGCTTATTGCAAACACCAAAACGCGGGCAACGCCCGCCGCGGAGGACGAGATGAAGGTAGGGTTTATTGGATTGGGCACCATGGGCGGCAGCATGGCCTTCAACGCCCTGGAAGGCGGCAACGAGATGGTGGTCCACGACATCAACCCGGCTTCCGCCACCCGCCACCTGGAAGCCGGCGCGACGTGGGCCGACACCCCCAAAGAAGTGGCGGAGCAGTCGGAGATCGTGTTCACCTCGCTGCCCGGACCCACCGAGGTCGAGGCGGTGGCGTTGGGCGAGTCGGGAATCATGGAGGGCATGACCGCTGGCAAGGTCTACTTCGACCTGAGCACCAGCACGCCCGGCATGATCCGGAAGATCCACGCCGAGGCCGCGGCCCGGGGGATCGACGTGCTGGACGCCCCGGTGAGCGGCGGACCAAAAGGCGCGGCCAGCCGGAACCTGGCCATCTGGGTCGGCGGGGACAAGGACGTGTTCGACCGCTGCAAGCCGGTGTTGGACGCCATCGGCAATCAGGCCTATTACGTTGGCCCCATCGGCTGCGGCGCGATAGCTAAATTGGTGCACAACTGCACCGGGTACATAGTCCAGGCGGCCCTGGCTGAAGTGTTCACCATGGGTGTTAAAGCAGGTGTGGAGCCGCTGGCTCTGTGGCAGGCGGTCCGCAAGGGCGCCCAGGGACGGCGCGGGACCTTTGAGGGCCTGGCGGAGCATCTGCTGCCCGGCAAGTTCGACCCGCCGGACTTCGCCCTGAAATTGGCGCGAAAAGATGTGGACCTAGCGGTGTCCGTGGGCCGTGAGTTTGACGTTCCCATGCGCCTGGCCAACCTGGCCTTGGCGGAGATGACGGAAGCCATGAACCGGGGCTGGGGCGACCGCGATTCCCGCGTGGCCATGCTGCTGCAGGAAGAGCGCGCCGGGGTGGAGGTGCGGGTGGACGAGGACGTCCTGAACGCGATTCTGGAAGCGGAAAAGAACGCTTAGAACCTATTATGGGTGGTTCGACGGGCTCACCACGAACGGAAAGAGTAGTCTTTGCCGTTGATCGGGGAGACCTATCAGGGGAGACCTGTCGAAGGGCCCAATGGCAGACCGCACAGGATTTTGCCGTAGCTTCAACGAGCTAGTCCGCAGCTTCCGGTTGCCAGCGTAGGTCGGGTTGGCGGGCCGCCTTGGCCTCGTCCAGCCGGGCCACGGGAGTGGTGTGGGGCGCGCTGTTCACCAGCTCGGGATTCTCGGTGACCTCGCGGTCGATGTCGATGAGCGCCTGGATGAACGCGTCTATCGTCTCCTTGGTCTCGGACTCCGTCGGCTCGATCATCAGCGCCTCGTGGACGATGAGCGGGAAGTACATGGTCGGCGCGTGGAAGCCGTAGTCCAAAAGCCGCTTGGCGATCTCCAAGCCGCTGGAGCCGCGCTCTTTCTGCCAATCGGCGGAGAACACCGCCTCGTGCATGCAGGTGCGGTCATAGGGCAGGTGATAGACGCCGCGCAGGCCGTTCATCATGTAGTTGGCGTTCAACACCGCGTTGCCGCTGATCGACTTGATGCCCGCGCCGCCCAGGGTCCGGATGTAGGTGTAGGCCCGCACCAGCACGCCGAAGTTGCCGTGGAAACCGCTCAGCTTTCCGATGCTCTTCTCCGGCGTGGCGAACTCGTAGGCATCGTTGGTTTGGGTGACGACCGGCCCCGCCAGGTAGGGGGCCAGTTGATGGGTGGCGCACACGGGACCGGCTCCCGGCCCGCCGCCGCCGTGGGGCGTGCTGAAGGTCTTATGCAGGTTCAGATGGGCCACGTCGAAGCCAAGCTCACCCAGCTTCACCCGGCCCATCAGGGCGTTCATGTTGGCGCCGTCGCCGTAGACCAGTCCCCCTGCTTCATGGACTATCCGGCAGACCTCGACGATGTTGGTGTCGAATAGACCCAGAGTGCTGGGCAGGGTGATCATCACCCCGGCCAGGTCGGGACCGGCGACCTCGTGCAGGGCCTCCAGGTCCACGTTGCCGTCCTTGTCCGAAGCCAACTCCACGACCTGGAAGCCGGCCATGGCCGCCGATGCCGGGTTTGTGCCGTGGGCGCTGTCGGGAATGGCGACCTTGGTCCGGCCCGTGTCGCCGTTGGCCAGGTGGTATGCCCGGATCATCAGCATGCCACCCAATTCTCCGTGGGCCCCGGCCAGTGTCGCCAGGCTCACGGCGGGCAGTCCGGTGATCTCGCCAAGGAAGCCCTGGAGCTTGTGCACCAATTCCAACGCGCCTTGGGACTGTTCGGCGGGCTGCATGGGGTGGATGCCCGCGAATCCAGGCAGGAACGAAATTTCGTCGTTCACCTTGGGGTTGTACTTCATGGTGCAACTGCCCAGGGGATAGAAATGGGTGTCGATGGAGAAGTTCAACTGGCTGAGTCCGGTGAAGTACTGGACGACTTCGGGCTCCGACACCTCGGGCAGCGGCAGTTCGTCCCGCAATAAGGCGTTGGCGGGCAGCGGCTGGGCCGGCACATCCACTTCGGGCAGCACCACGCCCACGCGGCCCGGCACACTCCTTTCCATCAGCAGTTTCTCGGTCTGCCGGTTTCCGCCTTGCCGCATCACTTGAACTCCGCCAGCGCCGCCACCAAGGCGTCGATGTCCTCTTTGGGGTTCATCTCGGTGACGCACAGCAGCATGCCGTTGGGCACCTGTTCGCTCACATCCAGACCGCCGAGGATGTTCCGCTCCATCAACTTTTTGTTGATCTCGGCCGGTGGGGCTGGGCACCGGACGACGAACTCCTGGAAGAAAGGGCCATCGATGGGCAATGAATAGCCTGGTAATTCGCCGATCTTGACCGCCGCGTAATGGGCCTTGTGGTAGCACAATTCGGCCACCTGACGCAGTCCTTGTTTGCCCATGGCCGCCAGATAGATGGTGGAGGCCAGGGCGTAGAGGGCCTCGTTGGTGCAGATGTTGGAGGTGGCCCGCTCCCGGCGTATGTGCTGCTCCCGGGTCTGGAGAGTGAGCACGTAGCCCGTCTTGCCATTCTTGTCCACCGTGCGGCCCGAAAGCCGGCTGGGCATCTGGCGGATGTATTCCCGTTTGGTGGCGAAGAGGCCGACGTAGGGTCCGCCGTAACTGGTCGGGATGCCCAGGGGCTGCCCGTCGCCGGTGACGATGTCGGCGCCGTAGTGGCCCGGAGTCTGGAACATGCCCATGGCCGTGGGGTCGGTGGAGACCACCGCCAGCGCACCCTGGGCGTGGGCGGAGTCCACCAATGACTCAAGGTCTTCGATGTACCCGAAATAGTTGGGGTATTGCAGCACCAGACAGGCGGTCTCGGTGTCCAACGCGGGACTGGACGGGTTTACCGTTTCCACGGAGATGTCTTGAGACTGGCAGTAGGTGCGGATCACTGCGGAGTAGGCGGGCGATACACTGTCGGCCAGCGCTACTTTCTCCCGTTTGGTCACCCGGCAGGCCATCAAAGCGGCTTCGGCCAGGCTGGTCGCGCCGTCATACATGCCGGCGTTGGCCACCTCCATGCCATAGAGGTTGCAGACCAGGGTCTGGAACTCGTAGATCACCTGGAGAGTCCCCTGGCTGGCCTCGGCTTGGTAGGGGGTATAGGCGGTGAGGAATTCGCCCCGGGTTATCAACGGTTTTATGATGGCGGGGATAAAGTGGTTATAGGAACCGGCGCCCAAGAACGAGGGTCCGCTGCCCAGGGGGCGGTTCTTGGCGGCCATGCCGCTCAGCTCCCGCTGGATCTCCAATTCCGAGAGGGGCGCGGGCAGGTCCAGGACGGGATTGCGGAACTCGGCTGGGATATCGGCAAAGAGTTGGTCGATGGAGTCGATGCCAATGGCGGCCAGCATCTCTGCCTGTTCGCCGGTGGTGTTGGGGATGTAGTGGGACTGGAAGTGGTCCCCGTGGGCCTCTGGGGTATCGGGCCGGGTGACGGTCATTACAGTCCAGCGGTGAACGCGTCGTAGTCTTGGGCCGACATCAATCCGTCGGTCTCGGCGATGTCCGACATGGTTACTTTGATCAGCCAGCCTTCGCCGAAGGGGTCTTCGTTGACCAGCTCGGGGTGGTCCAGCAGCTTCTCGTTGATCTCCGTTACCAGGCCGGTGATGGGGGAGAACAGGTCCGAAACCGCCTTCACCGATTCGACCTCGCCCATCTTGCCCAGATGGGCGACGCTGTCGCCGACCTTGGGCAGTTCAAAGAAGACGATGTCCCCCAGTTGGTCTTGGGCGTAGTCGGTGATTCCGGCCACGGCGCTCTTGGCGGCCGCGTCTTCAATCATTACCCATTCGTGCTCTTTGGTGTATCTGCGGTCGTCGGGACTCACTTTGCCTAGGTCCTCCTGGGGCGGGTGTAGAAGGGGAGCGCCGTCACGGTCACCTGGACGATGCGGCCCCGTAGGTCCAGGTCCAGCGTGGCGCCGGGCTCGACATAACGCTCCAAAACGTAGCCCATGCCAATGCTGGTGTCAAGGGTTGGCGAGTAGCTGCCGCTGGTCACGGCGCCGATGGTCTCTCCCTGGTGCAGAAGGCTGTACCCGGCGCGGGGGGCGCTGCGTCCCGGCAGGGTGAACCCCACCAGTTTTCGTTGGACGCCGTTCTCCTGCTGGTCCAGCAGGACCGCCGAGCCGACGTACTCCTTATCGAAGCGGACAAACCGGTCTAACCCGGCTTCGATGGGCGTGGTTTCCTCGTCGATCTCGTGACCGTGGAGGGGCAAGCCCGCCTCCAGGCGCAAAACGTCCCTGGCGCCCAGTCCGCAAGGGAGCGCGCCGGAGCCGGTGAGAACGGTCCAGACCTTGACCACGTCGATGTCTTGGACCAGCATCTCGAACCCGTCTTCCCCGGTGTAACCGGTCCGGCCCACGAATATCGGAGCCCCCTGAATGGCGCTCTCGGCCCAGGAGAAGGGCCGCATCTCCGAAAGCGGAGTGTCGGCCAGTTTGTCGATCACATCGAGCGTGCCGGGGCCCTGGAAGGCGATGAGCCCGGTTGTGGCGGTGACATCTTCCATGATGCAGCCGGGAGAGAA
>JACZYV010000022.1:0-23042 GCA_022570905.1 Chloroflexota bacterium | reverse complement strand
GCCGCCTGATATAGAAGGGCCGGATCCGCCACGATGGTTGTCGAAATGAAGTGGCCGTTGGGGAAAGTACGCACATCTATTAATGTGTTGATGGGTATGAGCGTGGTTTACGAATGCCAGGGCGGGTTAAAAACGCCGCCCCTACATGGCGCAAGAATCCCTTGATTCCAATGTTGGTCGAAATGACGTAGGGGGCGCCGCCGGCAAACAGCAGCGCCCCCCAATGTTCCTGGTCAGGTCTTGGCGTTGAACTAGTCGTCGGCCGCGACGGGTTCAGCGCCCCGGTTGTCCACGAGATCGGTGGCGCAAACGGAGGCGTTAAGCAGGTCCCAGCGCACCATCCAATTGTAGGTGTCTTCCAACTGCTCTTCGGTGTAGGGCCTTGGGTGGGCGTAACGCAGGCGTGGCAGGTGGAAGTCGTCCACGGTGAGACCGCCCCATTCGGCCGCCGCCTCCACGAACTTGGGTTGTTCGATCAGGTAGTGCAAGAACCGCTTCTTGTCTGAGTTGATCAGGTCCACCGCCTTTGAGATGGCCCGGTTGATGGCGGCGAAGGTTTCGTCATCCATGTTGTCGCTGGCGTTCTCGGCGCCCAGGTAGTGGCCTTCGCAGACCGCCCGGCAGCCGTTCTTCTCAGCCAGGGCGATCCACGGCTCCATCAGCATGGCGGCGTCGACCTCCCCGCTCATCATGGCCTCGAACCGGTAGCGGGGGCTTCCGTAATGCAGCAGATTGATCTTCTTCGCCGGAATGTAACCCTCCAGCAGCCGCAACGCGGTGTAATGGGAGCCGGCATGGAACTGGACGGCGATGGGCTTATTGGCCAATGAACTGGGGTAGTAATGGTCGGATTCTGGGCGGACCATCAATGCCTGACTGGCCACGGCGGACCGCAGCCCAATCACCTTGGCGCCCTGTTTGCTCTCGTAGGCCCGACGGACCTGACCCTCTTCTCAAGCCCGGTAGATGGCGACTTGCTGGTCCTCGAAAGGCGTGTGGCCCAGGATCGGGTCGACCTCATTCGGATCGGTGGTATGCTGGTCAACCTTCACGGCGATGGACTCGACAAACTCCATGTCGATGCCTTCTTCCGTGAAGAAGCCCTCATCCTTGGCCACGAACCAAGGGAGACTGAAAACCGCGCCGCTGGTTTCGCTCACTACCTTTTTCATAACCACCAGCCTTATGTCTCGTTTCTAATAAATGTTATCTGAGTTACGCGGGAAGTTTACCATGGCCTGTATCCTGGGTCGAACCTCGGCCTGGCCCGCCATGCCGTTGATTTTGTGCCTGGCCCACGCCTAAAATCCTTGACAGCGATGGGGGCCTGACTTAGTATCAGCCCGTATCGAAGCCCAAGTGAAAACCCCGCGTGGAAGCCTGCCCATCAGGCCGTCCACCACCGGCGAAAGGAGCACCCATGGAATTCGGACTGTTCATGATGCCGCTGCATCCACCCCATCGCAGCTACGCTGATTCCTACGACCGCGACCTGGACCTGATCGTAAAAGCCGACCAACTTGGCTACACCGAAGCCTGGATCGGCGAGCACGTCACGGAACGCTGGGAGAACGCCCCTTGCCCCGACCTGCTCATCGCCAAGGCGTCGGCAATGACCGAGAACATCATCTTCGGCACCGGCGTCACCCTGCTGGCGATTCACAACCCCGTTGACCTGGCGCACCGGCTGGCCATGCTGGACCACCTGTGCCGCGGCCGGTTCTACTGGGGCATCGGCACCCGGGCCATACCCACGGACCTGGAGCTTTACGGCCTGGACGCCAGCGACCGTCAGGCCGTGGGAGAGCGCTCGATGGAGGTGCTGGATGTTGTGCTGAAGATCTGGGCGAACGAGGGCAAGTTTGAACATCACGGCAAGTATTTCGACATCTCAGCCCCCGAGTTGGACCCCGTCAAGGAACGGGGCCTGTACATGAAGCCCTTCCAGCTTCCCCACCCGCCCATCAGCGCCGCCGCCACCACCATTCGCTCCGATTCGATGAAGAACGCGGGAGCCAATGGGTGGATACCAATGAGCAGCCCCACCTTATCGGTCCCCAACCTGGTTGGCCATTGGGAGGTGTTCTCAGACGGAGCAACCGGCGCCGGCCGCACCCCTGACCGGGGCCAATGGCGCATCGCCCGGGACGTTTTGGTGGCGTCCACGGCCCAGGAGGCCAGGGAACGGGCCAACGAAGTCTTGGTGCGCAACTACCAGGTACACCAGCAGCCCAACCGCCAGGCCAGCCTGTTGGCCGGTTCCAAGACCGACCCCAACCTCCCCGACGAGGCCATCGACGTCGAATACCTGATGGACAACATCTGGATAGTGGGCGACCCCGAGGAGTGCGCCGGCCAGATCCGAAAGATCTACGGGGAGGTGGGCGGTTTCGGCACGCTGCTGACCGTCACCCAGGACCCCGACGACCACCAATGGCAGCACGAGTGCCTGGAACTTCTCAAAAATGACGTAGGCCCCAGGATCGCCGATTTGGGATAAGCTAACAGTACAACTGAGTATATGAAAGGCCCCGTCCTTCAATTCAAGGACCGGGCCTTTTTGTTCGTGAATCTGAATTCCTTCGTGTATGTCACCCCGAGTGAAGCGAGGGGTCTCGTTACTCTCGGCTAGGCTGTCAGATGGGCAAAGAGATTCCTCGGCTGACGCCTCGGAATGACAGGGGTTGTTGGACCTATAGAGGGCACTCGGGCGCGGCCTGGGCGTCGCCGCTGCGGAACTCGGGTATCACGTGTTTGCCGAACATCTCGATGGACTTCATCACGTCCTTATGACCCACGGTTTCGGTGGCCATCAGGAACTGGAGCTCGTCCACTCCGGTGGCCTCATGGAGCTTGGCGCCTTTGATGCAGGCCTCCGGGTCTCCGGCCACGATTATGCCCCGGTCCGCCATGGTCTCGGCGTCGAATTCCTCCCAGATCTTCTGGGCCAAGGCCCCGCCGCCTGACAGGTCGAAATTGGTGGCCGAGTTGCCGTCGGCGCCGGATGAGGTCTCCTTGACGTCGATGTACCGGGAGAAATTCTGCACCAGGTGTTCGGGGATGCCGCCCCACTGCTCCAGCAGACGCTGGTAGATGTCCTTCTGGTCTTGGACGTAGGGCCGCCCCGGTCCGAAGAAGGTCTTCAGTGATTGGGCCGATAGTTCCTGGGTAGCCTTGTTGTCCTCGCCGCACAGGCCGAAGCAGGAGTTCAGCCACTGGTTGTTGACGAAGGCGCCCACCGGATCGGCCTCTTTGATGGCGGTTTTGTATTTCTTTATCTCCGGCTCCAAGACCGAGGGCGCGTTCACGCCCAAAGCCATGACCCCGATACCCTTTTGAGCGGCGATCTCATAGGTTGACGACTGCAAGGCCGCTACCCAGATGGGTGGGTGAGGCTTCTGGTAGGGCTTGGGAAGCACCTGGCGGGGAGGCACGTTCCAGAACTTGCCCTCGAATTCGAAATAATCCGACTGCCAGATCTTGGGAATCATGCCCAGGGCCTCGTCCCACATCTCGCGTGTGTTGCGGGGGTCGATGCCCATGCCCAACTGTTCGTATGGGGCCGAGCGTCCGGTGCCGAACTCAACGCGGCCGTGGGACAGTTGGTCCACCATGGCCACCCGCTCCGCCACCCGGACCGGGTGGTGGTAGGGGAGGATCACCACGCCGAAGCCCAGGTGTATGCGCTTGGTCAGCCGGCTGAGCGCGCCGAATATGACCTCGGGACAGGGAGACTCGGAGAAGGTTGTCAGGAAGTGGTGTTCCACGAACCAGACCGAGTCGAACCCCATCTCGTCCGCCAGGATGCACTGTTCGATGGTTTCCTCGATGACCGCATGGTCGTCGAGCATTGGCCGTTGCATCTCGTAGGCCAGAGAGAATTTCATGGCATCGCCCTCGATAAAAATGGGAGTGAAGAGAGTCGCGCCAATTCTAATGGCCACGCCAGGGGAGGGCAAGCGAAGTGCCGGCCGGACTATGACCAAGCAAGCCGCCCCTACCCGGCCTTGATCAGCACGACCTCGTGTTGGACCGGGGAGCTGGCGAAGGGGCCGTCGGCTGACATGAACACGTCGATCTCCGACCGGACCCCGAACTCGGGCAGGTAGATGCCCGGCTCGATGGAGAAGCAGATCCCGGGGATGATGCGGCGGGTGTCATGGGTCTCGAATCCGTCCAGGTTGACCGCCTCGCTGTGGACTTCGAACCCGATGCTGTGGCCCAGCCGGTGGGTGAAGTACTCGCCGTAGCCCCGGCTGGCGATGTAATCGCGGGCCACCTGGTCGGCCTGCCAGCCCTGGACGGCCGTTCCCTGGTTGTGGGCGTCCTCCAGATAACGCAGCGCGGCGTCCCTGGCGCCCACGACAATGTCGAAGATCTCCTGATGCCGTTGAGGGACGCTGTCTCCGACGTAGGCCACCCAGGTGATGTCGGCGTAGACACTGCCAGGTTCTGTCCCCTTGGCCCAAAGGTCGATCAGCAGCCAATCGCCCTTCTTGATGGCGCTGGTCCGGTCGGCCGAAGGTTCGTAGTGGGGGTCCGAGGCATTGGCGTTGACCGCCACGATGGGGCCGTCCGGAGTAGTGATACTCTCTGCGGCGAACCGCTCCCGGATGAACTCGGCCACTTTGAATTCGGTTACTCCCTCCGCCAGATTTTCCCCGGCGTAGGCAAAAGCCTCGTTCACGATCCGTCCCAACTTGTCCGCGGTGACGCGGTGGTCGGCCAGTTGTTCGGGCGTCCACTGATGGGTGGCGTACTGCATCAGGTCGGCGGAAGAGACTACCTCGGGGCCCAGGCCGCGCACCAACTCCACCGTGCCGGCGTCCACCCGGGACACCCGGGGCAGGGCGTTACCGGGAGAGTACTCCATGGCGACCTGGTTTACCCCGGACAGCAGGCCCTGTAGCGCCGTGAGCATGGAATCCCGGCTGCTGTAGACCGTCACCGAAACGCCGGACTCGGAGAACTTTCCGGCATCGACGTGATGGACCAGCAACGTCGGCTCTCCATGAGCGGGAAGGTAAAAATAACAGGGCCGGGTGACATGCCCCGATGCCGGGATGACCAGCGAGAAAATGGGGTTGGACTGGCGGTAGTCGTAAACCAACCAACCGGGAATCCCCTCCTTTGAGAGAAATTCTTGGGCCATGCTGTAGATCTGAGTTTGTTTCATTAGATGGGTCGCTGAGCCATTGGTTAGTCTCTGATTCCCAAATTGGAGGGAGGACAAACCTTTGATAAGTTGATTATCGCCTAGTTGATCGTCTGGCGCATGCCGCCATCCAGCACCACGCTGGTGCCGGTGATGAACGAGGCCCGGTCTGAGGCCAAGAACGCAACCAGATCGCCCACTTCCTCGGGTTTCCCCAGCCGGCCCATGGGGATGGCTTTAACGGTGTCCTTCATCAGGTCATCGAACGCCTTTCCGGACTCCTGAGCTTCGGACTCGATGGACGAAGCGAGGTAGTCGGTTTCCACCGGTCCCGACACCAAGTTGTTGACGGTGATATTGAAGGGGGCCAGCTCGTTGGCCAGCATCTTGGAGTAGCCGATCAATGCCAATTGCGAGGCGGCGGACAAGGCTGCGCCGTTGGCCGATCTCCGGCCCAGGGAGGGCAGAAGGTGGACGATGCGCCCCCAGCGCTGTTGTTTCATATAGGGGATGACTTCCCTGGTAAACCGGACAGAACTTAGGAAGTTCTCCTCCAGGGCGGTCATGATGGTTTCGTCGCTGAATTCTGAGGGACGTCCTAGGGGGCCGTAACCCATGTGGGTGACCAGGATTCCGATCTGGCCGAACCGGTTGAATGTGTCCCGGACCACGCGCCGGATGTCCCGGGCGACGGACAGGTCGGCGGGAATGGCCAAGACGTGTTGCTGGGAGCCCACGCGGGCCAGTTCGATCTCCGTGTGGCGGAGGTCGGTTTCCGTGCGGGCGCAGATCGCCACGTTGGCCCCTTCCTGGGCAAACGCCAGGGCGATGGCCCGGCCCATACCCCTGCTGGAGCCTCCAACGATGGCAACCCGGTCTTTAAGTCCCAAGTCCATGGCCGCTCAACCTCCCGGGTCTAGGTCTTGGAGAGCCCCCAGATTTTTGGGACGGTCCATATTAAGACCCTGGAACACCGGCCAGACTAACACGCGGATTTCTCTGGCACAATTCCCCCGTTGGGGTTGGATTGGTGGACCTGGTTCGGTGGAGAGAGTACATGATTCGATTTTGAAGCGGAATCAAGAGATCTCTGGGGTAGGGGCGCCAACCTGCCGCATCAATCCGATGGTGTCTCCGTAGACCAGACCGCTGGTTATCCGGCCATCTGAAATCTTGAATAACGCGATCCCGCCATACTCAACTCTTTTGCCGGTAGGGGCGGCCCCGTACAGTTCTCCCAGATGAGTCCCGCTGTAGGTCAGCCGGGCCATCACCCCGTCGCCCTCGGCCAGCAATTCTTCGACATGGTTGTGAAAATCAGGGAAGGCGGCCCGGACCTGTGCCACGTATCCGCGAAATTTGCTTCTGCCAGCCACGGTCACACCCAACGAACCCCGGAATTGGATGTCCGGGGCGATAATCTCGTCGATAACCGCGTCGTCCCACCGGTTCCAGAGGTCGTCGTAGTAGTGATGGATCAGTTTTTTGTTGTCGTCTAGCATTGGGCCCTGGCCTGGGAACTAGATGACCTCTTGGCTTTTGAGCTCCTCGATCTCGGCGGAGGAAAAACCCAGGTCTTGAAGTAATTCCTGATTGTGCTCTCCCAACAGCGGCGGATGGCGGTCCAGACCACCCGGAGTGCGGGAAAACTTGATGGGCAGGCCGGTCTGCTTGATCATGCCCAACGTAGGGTGAGACATCTCCAGAACCATGTCTCTGGAGAGTAACTGCGGGTCTGAAAACACATCGGCCAGATCGTTGATGGGGCCGCAGGGCACGCTGAATTTCTGCAGCTTCTCCACCCAGTAGGCAACTGGATGCTTGATGAATATTCCCTGTAGATGGGGCACGATCTTGCTCCGGTTGTGCGCCCGCTCCACGTTGGTCGTATAGTCCGGGTCGTCCTTCAACTCCGGCATCTCCATGCCCTCGCAGAACCGCTCCCAGATGCGCTCAGAGCCCACAGCCAAGTTGAGGTACTTGTTGTCTTGGCACATAAAGGCCTGGTAGGGCACCAGGTTGGGATGGGCGGCGCCCAAACGTTTTGGCGGCTCTCCGCTGGCGAAGAAATTTGCCGCTTGATAGGTGAGCCAGGCCACCTGGGCGTCCATCATAGAGATGTCGATGTACTGTCCCTGGCCCTCGCCCTCTTTAGACCGGCTGTGGATGGCGGTCATGACCGCGAAGGCGGCCCACATTCCGGCTCCGATATCGGCCACCGCGATCCCCACCTTTTGGGGGTCGCCATCGGGCTCTCCGGTGATGCTCATCAGACCGCTGATGCCCTGCATGATCTGGTCATAAGCGGGCCGGTTGCGGTAGGGTCCCGTCTGGCCGAACCCAGAGATGGAGCAAAATACGATGCCGGGGTTGACGGCGTTAACCGCATCGTAGCCCAGGCCGAAACGGTCCATCACGCCTGGGGTGAAGTTCTCCACCACCACGTCGGCGTCCTTGGCCAGCTTCAAAAAAATCTCTTTGGCCTTCTCCTCTTTGAAGTTGAGGGTCAAGCTCCGCTTATTGCGGTTGATGGACAGGAAATAGGCGCTCTCGTCGCCCAAGAACGGAGGACCCCATTTGCGGGTGTCGTCGCCGGAGCCGGGTATCTCGATCTTTATGACATCGGCGCCGTAGTCTCCCAACATCAGCGTGCAGAACGGACCGGCCAGGGCCCGGGTCAGGTCCAATACCCTGATCCCTTCAAGTGGTTTCATGCCTATTTGGTCTCCTTTGATCAATGGGGTTGGGTGGAGCCCTGCTCGAGGCAGCCCCATTGCCAGGCCAAATATTACCACAGGGATGCAGGCCCGTTGGGCCTCCGGAGCAACTTTCCGTTTGGATGGGCCGGATAGGGGGCGGGCATCACGCCTGCCCCTATATTTTTTCTTTTCCCACCCCTTGATTGGCCCAGTTGGCCCCCACGAATGGCCCCTGTCGCTTGTTCCTATTGGCCCTGTGAGAACAGGTATTCCGGCCCCATCTGAACCACAGAACCGGACCGACGTTGCCTTAATCATAAGGAGCCAGATTGAAAGAATTGCTATACCGGACCGGATGCCGCTCCTGGTAGATCTGAGGGCGGATATCCGGCCGGACGGATCCCAACGTTTTGCCCGGCGGCCCAGATGCCTGATGGACAAGGTCATTCTGGACACCTTCTGCTGGTCTACCGGGCCTACATGGAAGTGTGAAGAATCAATGATCAAACCGTTCCGTATAGCAGCGGCCCTGCTAATCATCGCGATCGTTTCTGTTGCCTTGTCAGCCTGCGGTTCCGGCGGCGCCAACGTGGCGGCGCCGCAAGATACCGAGGCTCCCTCAGCGATGGCGGCTGAGACCACCACGCTTGCAGAACCCTCGGAGCCGGCAAAGCCTGAAGCAAACGTGATCGCGGCGCCCTCGCCGGCAGATACTCCGGCCGATTCAACTGTTCAAGCAGTCCCTGAATCACCGGCGGAAACGACTGCCGAGACCGGTGAGACGGCCAGCGTCGAAGTGGCATCGGTCCAAGATTCGCCCACGGTGGAGGTGAACTTACCCGAGGCCGAGGCGGGCGAATCGGCCCTGCTGACTTTATATGCCGATTACGGCTTCTCACTCAAGTTGGACCTGGGCGCTGAGATCCAGGCCTCCGGATGGACCGAGCCCGGACCCAGCGTGACCCAGGGAATCATCGCTTTCACCTATGGCGGAGTTAACGCCAATCTCGTGTGGGGTCCCCCCGAAGACCGCACCGCCCTCACCTTCCTGGCCGACACCTACAACATCCTGAGGGCCAGCCAGCCAACCGTGACCTTTGAATCGATCAGCGACGGCGACCTTTTGATCAGCGATCAGGAAGGCGTTTACGGGGGATTCAAGGCCGCGGACGACAGCGGCGCCTCCATCGGCGGAGGGCTTATCGGCGCTTGGATCTGCGGAGACAGCGAGACCGCGTTCCGCATGACTCTAACCGGAGAGGACGCCACGGTAGTCCAACTGCGTTTTGACCGGCTCCTCGAGAACTTTGCGTGCTCATCATCCTAAGTTGGCAGTCTTAGACCAAAGACCCAAATCTTAAAAAGGTAAGGAAAGCATGACCAAATTACTTCAAACCGTGATGATATTTGCGGTGGTGATAGCGGTTGTGGGCGCGTTTACCGTCTACAGCAGCGGCCGCACGGTAGACTTTGCATTCGCCGACGGCCACGACGGCGGTGGAGAACCGCCGCCCGACGACTCGTATAGTGAGCCGCCGCCCGACGACTCATACAGCGAGCCGCCGCCCGATGACTCATACAGTGAGCCGCCGCCCGATGGTGAATACTATGAGCCTCCCCCGGAGGACTGCGCCGACTGTACGTTCGATCAGCCGCCCCCCGATGGCGGGACCTACGACTGCACTGATTGTACGTTCGATCAGCCGCCCCCCGACGGTGAGTACTACGACTGCGCCGACTGTACGTTTGACCAGCCGCCCCCTGACGGTGAGTATTTCGCGTCGGTGGACGGGTTTGATCCAACCGATTCAGAATTCTATTTCGAGCCGCCAACCGGCGAGTTCTTCTACGAGCCGCCCCCCGGAGATTTCTTCCCCGGAGACTTCGCTGATGGCGGC
Source organism: Chloroflexota bacterium (assembly GCA_022570905.1). Classification (GTDB taxonomy): domain Bacteria; phylum Chloroflexota; class Dehalococcoidia; order Lucifugimonadales; family UBA3495; genus UBA9611. The sequence goes on along the minus strand of JACZYV010000022.1, from coordinate 13,290 downwards.
CCCTATCCAGACGGAGGAGATTTTCCGGACCCGGGCTTCCAAGGGACGTTCTTCTTTGACGAACGGGGAGACTTCGTATTCGATGGCGTTCCGACGTTCGACGGTGGACCCGGATTCGACGGCGGTCCTGGTTTTGCCGACCCGGCCTTCGGAGGCCCCGGTTTCTTCCCCGACGGCGAATTCTATGGTTTCTTTAATCCAGGCGATTTCGCACCGGACCTGTTTTTAGATACCTTCAGGCCGGACCAGTTCGCCGGTGACTTCGGTGACTTCTTCCTGGGCGGAGATTTCGAGCCTGGGGCGTTTGACCAGCTGTTCGACCCTGGCGAGTTCCGGCCGGACGAGTTCGGCAGCTTCTTCGCCTTTGAAGATTTCAAGCCTGGAGACTTCGGCGAATTCGCCACCGTTGGCGCCACCTACGTCGACTTTGGCGTGCACTTCGACCAGTTCTGGGGCGAGCGAGGCGAGGGCGCCCAGCAGGCCAGCGATTTCTTCGATGGCTTACTGCCTGGCGACTTCAGCTTCATCCCGCCGGAAGACCTGCTGGGCGAGCTGCAGAATTTGGATTACCAAGGTTTCCAGAACTTGGATGCGGGCTTCGTCGCCGACCTTTTCCAAAATGGCCTGGAAGGCCAGGAGTTCGACCTTAGAGGCGACCAATGGGCCGGCGCTTTCAGCAAGTTTGATGTGGAAGACATCCGGGGTTTCGACCAGGACTTCATCACGGGCGCGGTCCACGACTTTGCGCCTGAAGACTTCCTGGGCATCCCCGGCGACCAGGCGTTCGCCATGTTTGAGGCCACCTTCTTCGGCGCGCCCCCTTCGGGAGCGCCATTTGAAGGCGGACCTGAGGGAGCGGCGCCTCCGCCGTTCTTCGACCCCGGGTTCTTCGAGCAGCGCCTGGATGAGTTCCAAGGCCAGATCGGAGGGTTCCTGGGCGCCATGGGGGCGGAGAACTTCGATAAGATCGAAGACAGCCAATTGGTGGACATGTTCGGGAAGATCGACTTCCTCGCCCCGGACTTTGACCGCACCGTATTGGGCGGAGAAGACCTGGGCGGCATCTTTGCTTCGCTGGAGCATGAGTCGCTGGCCGCCATGGGCCAGGACCAGATCATGGCGGCCATCGGCGGTCTGAACGCCAACGACTTCCGCGGTTGGGATCCCGGCGCGGCCTTCAACGTGTTCGACAATATCGATTTCGACCAATCGAAGGGCCTGGAACACATGGGTGGCCTGGTCGGCGCCATGGGCCCGAATCAGTTCCAAAACATCGAAGGCGACAAGCTGTTGGGCTTGTTTGACTCCTTCTCCTTTGGCGGACCCGGGTTCGACCTGGGTTCGTCCGGCATGGACCAGGACGATATCGCCGCCATGATGGGCGCCATGGACTTCGAGCACATCTCGGAGTTGGGCAACGAGGGCATCGTTGGCGCTCTCCAGCACCTGGACAACAAAGCCATGGGAGCTTGGGATGGCAGCACGGCTTTCGATATATTCTCCACCATCGGCTTCGAAGAAGCCCTGGGCATCGACCAGCTAGAAGGCATCGTAGCCAACTTCGCCGGGGAGCACATTCAACAACTGGGCGGCAATCTGGGCAGCCTGCTGGGAAGCCTGGACTTCCAGAACAACGGCGACATCCTCCGGGATTTCTCCTTTGACACCTTGGGAGTCCTTTCCCCAGAGGACTTCCAGGCCCTGGGGAACCAGCAACTGGCGGACCTGGCCAACAACATCGGTGGTGAAGGAATCGCCGGCTTGGACGCCGGACAACTCTACACTTTTGTCGAGAATATCAAATCTGACTTCTTCGGGGATTTCGATCCTTCAGTGGTGGGCGGCATGTTCGCCGGACTGGACAACGACCAGATCGGTGGATTTGACCATGAAACCATGAAGGCGGCCCTGGAAGCCGCCGGCGCCGACCTTCTTGGCGGCCTGGGCGACTTCGGTTCCATCGCCGGCGCCAGCACCGCTTTCGACGAATTGGCCAACTTGGCCGATCTCGGGGCGGCGCTGGAGCAAGACGGCGCCTCCGTAATACAAGACGGGGCGTTCATCTTCTTCGGCGGAAACCTGTTTGGTTCCAACTAAACAGACAGCAAATCTTGAGTAATTCCGGCGGGGGAGGATAACCAAGGGCCTCCGCCGGACATGATCAAAGGGGCATCCCGATTCATCGGGATGCCCCTTTTTTGTTTTCGCCGCATCCAAGAATCCAGTCCACACCGTGGTACCACATCTCACCGGTGTCGTAGAATGTCTGGCATCGGATTTTATGGGACAATCAGACCGGAGTGGTTTGCCGCGCGTGCATGCGGCCGGCCGGTGAGGTTTATGGGGAAGGTCAGAATGCTGAGATTAATGGCCGTGCCTGTCATGGCTGCGGCGATCGCCGTTTCGGCGGCTTGCGGCGGAGCGAATGACGCGCCGAGTCTGGCCACCGCTGTTCCCTCAGCCACCCAACCCAGCCCTACCATAACCCTGGCCCCGCGACAGCTTAGGGCCACACTAGAGGGTGACGGTTCCGAGGTGCTCGGGCCTTTTACAATGGGCGCCGGAGTGCTGGTTGCCTTTGTCCGTTACGACGGCGATGGCCCCTTCTCTTTGACCTTTAACGGAGGCGAGAAGGGTCTCGTAAAATCCATAGAGTCCAGCCCCGGCCCCTACCAGGGCGAACGGGTGCACAGCGTATTCGAGGGCAACAGTAGGGGACTGGCCCCGGGAGATTACACGATCGAGATTGAAGCCGATGGCGCCTGGCGTTTGAGGTTGATCCAGGAGCAGGTCTCCACCGGTCAATCGCCCAAGATCACATTGGTGGGAAGCGGCGATGGCGGCGGTAGCTGGCTGCGGCTGGACGAGGGCGATTACACCATGGCCACGATTCACACCGGGACCTCGGGTTTCACCGTCGAACTCTTCGACTCCCAGGGTTTGCCGCCATACCGGATCGTCCAAGTTACCGGCGATCATGAAGGGGAAGACCGGTTCACGGTCGGTGGCGGAGCGCCGGGCAAGAACCCTCAGGCGGGGTTATATGCCATGGGCGTAAGGTCGGAGGGTGATTGGGAAGTGACCATCACTATCGACGATGACTAGTAACAAAGCTGCTGGGTTGACACGATGTGTTGGCCTCCGTCGTGCGATCCAGTGACCGGTCCGGTCAAGGAACCCGAGAGATGGGTGCTGATCAACGCCAGCCCCGAGGCGGTGTTCGCCTATCTGGCCGATCTGCCGCGTCACGGTGAGTGGGACGCCCACACAGGGTTCAGGGTGGTGCGGACATCGGATGGACCGGCAGTGGAGGGTTCATTCTGTGAGAGAGAACGGTTTGAGATATTTCAAGCGCCCACCCTGCGGAGTGGCGGCCTCTCCACCCAGGTCTCCTGGGTCAAGAGCCTCACCGTCACGGGCTGCGAACCCAATCGGAGTATCGACTTCGAGACCAAGGACATCTACAACGGCCTGTCCATCGGTTCGGAATCCATCTCCTTCAGATTGGTCCCTGAAGGCGCCGGCACCGTGCTGATGATGGCCAGCAAAAGGAGCGCCCACATGCCGGGACCTTTTTACGTGGTTAAGGTGGCCGCGGAATTCGTCCAAGACTTGGCCTCACGGCTATTTATTGGCTGGTTGTTTCGAGTATTTCCCCGCCTGCGCACCAGTGGTGAGTTGTCCCGCATCAAGAAGGCAATGGAGCAGCCTTGATTAGCGCGGATTTCACTCCTACACTGCACCCCTGAACAGAGTTTGATCGGACTAGGAGCATCTTCATGGACCTGGAACTGAAGGGAAAAACAGCGATCATCACCGGCGGAAGCCGCGGCATCGGCAAGGCGGTGGGCCGGGAATTCGGGCTGGAGGGAATGAGCGTCGCCTTAGTGGCCAGAGGGCAAGAGGCCCTGGAGGAAACCGCCCGGGAATTGGCCGAGGAGACCGGCGCGAGCTTCATCACCATCGTGGCTGACACCGGAGACCCAGAGTCGGTGAAGGCGATGGTCAAAGAGGCCGCGGAGAAGCTGGGCCGTATCGACGTCCTGGTGAACTCAGCCGCCCGGGTCGGCGGCGCCTACACCCCCAAGTTGAGCGAGATCACCGAAGAAGATTTCTGGGGCGATATGAACGTGAAGGTCATGGGCTATCTGCGCTGCGCCCAGGCCGTCGCTCCCTATATGATCGACCAGGGTTGGGGCCGGATCATCAACCTCAGCGGGATGGCTGCCCGCCAGGCCGGTTACGCCATCGGCAGCATGCGCAACGTGTCCGTGTCCGCCCTCAGCAAGAACCTGGCCGATGAGCTGGGCCCCCAGGGCATCAACGTGACCACCGTGCATCCGGGTATGACCTACACGGAACGGGTCCCGGCGATGCTGGAAGAACGGGCCAAGGCTCAAGGCATCACCGTCGAGGAGGCGGAGCGCCAGATGGCCGAGGGAAACTCCATCCACCACATCGTCGATGCCCGTGAAGTGGCCTACGTGATAGCCTTTCTAGCCTCCCCCAAGTCCATCTCCATCAACGGCGACGCCATCGCCGCCGGCGGCGGAGTGGGCCGGGCGATTCACTACTAAAAAGCCAATCGAATAATTTACGTTGGCTTTTTGGCGGAAGCAAGTACCGCCCCCATGGGAACACCGATGATACCCTCTCGGTCGTAAGACTTGAGTTCATCGCGGACAAACCCAACGATGCGTTCTAGCGCCTCCTGGTTTTGAGAACGAAGAAGCTCTCCGGCGCGCACCCCAGCCTCGCGGAAGCTGTCGATCAGGACGTCATAACTGGAAAGTTCCCATGTATGTGGCAGGTCCGTAATCAGAGGATCAACGAATCCCGCATCAAGCAGTGTTTTACGGGATTCGTTGTGGTCGCTGAAGCGGAACAGAGGAGGGCCTGGTGGTAGGCCCACATCCATTGATCCATGGGTCTCAATTGCTCTGAGCAGTATGCCTAAACCCGCCGCGCCTCCTTGAGGTTTGCCCCATACCGTAAAGGCAATACTTCCTCCCGGTTGCAGGACACGGAGCACTTCGGCCAGCACGGCTTCTGGCCGTGAGAAGTGCAGCATTCCGAAACTAATAACCACCGCATCAAAACTAGCGTCTGGAAACGGTAAATCTTCAGCGTCCCCTTCCTGGAATGCGACTTTGGGGTTTAGCTTCCGGGCCTCGGCCACCATATTGGCCGCGAAGTCTATGCCTAGCGCATCGGCGCCGCGGTTCGCAGCAGCGCCGGCAACGTATCCTGGACCCGTGGCGATGTCGAGAACCCGCATATCCGAAATTACTCCCGCTGCATCAAGTAGCGCCTCACAAAAAACTGGTGTGACGCCACCAAAAAACTCGTCGTACTTAGCGGCCGTGGTGTTCCACCCAGATTGCTCAAAGGCTCGGAACGATTCAAGTTCTTCATATGATGGCGTAGTCATATGGATCCTCCACCTGGTCCCTGAAAACTCCCTTTTTCGCACCCCATTTTACCTTACCGATGGTTGGATGCAAATGCCGTGTCGGTAGACTACTGGGATGGCGGCGGCTTTCTTCCCTGGACCATCCACTACCAATCCGGTAGCGGCCTGCCGTAAACCCCAATTTTACATAACTGGACCCTTTGGCTCCGGCATCGTGACCCTTCCGGAACTTAACCGCGCCCCCGTGGGGTGCGACGGTAGGGTCATGGTGTTGCTATTTTGCGGCGGAGTGGTATACACAGCCAATGAACTGGAATTTATCGTGCGGATCGGTTGGCTGCCGGTCGCGGTTCTCATAAAGTGTTCTTTGGTGTGGCTAACCTGACCGCTCTTTGACATTGATTAACCGGCGCTTTTGGCCGGCCGGGCGGTCCGCTTCTAGTAAGCGGCCAATTCGCGCGCCACACGGATGATGTCCGATGGGCCGGGCAGGAGTGCGTCTTCCAGGGTTGGGCTGTACGGAAACGACGGAACGTCCGGCGCGGCCACCCGCTGCACCGGGGCGTCCAGATATTCAAATGCGTCCTTGGCGATGATGGCCGCCACTTCAGCGCCCACGCCCCCGGTCAGGTTGTCCTCGTGGACGATGCAGGCGCGGCCGGTCTTCTTCACTGACTCCAGCAGGGTGACGGTGTCCAAGGGGCTCACCGTGCGCAGGTCCACCACCTCACAGTCTATCCCCTCCGCCGCTAAGGTCTCCGCCGCCTCCAGGCAGTGGTGAACCGAGAGTCCGTAGGAGATCAGGGACAGTTGCCGCCCTTCCCGCCGCACGACGGCCTCCCCGATGGGCACCGTGTAATCGCCGTCCGGCACCTCGCCCCGCACCGTGTTGTAGGCGAGTTTATGCTCGAAGAACAGCACCGGGTTATCGTCACGGATGGCGGCTTTCAAGAGGCCCTTGGCGTCGTGGGGACTGGAAGGCACGACCACCTTCAGGCCGGGCACGTGGGCGAAATACGCCTCGACGCTCTGGGAGTGGTACAGGCCGCCCCTAACTCCCCCTCCGTACGGCGCGCGGATCACCAAGGGCACCGCGAACTCCCCGTTGGTGCGGTAATACATCCGCGCCGCTTCGCTCACCAATTGGTTGAACGCCGGGAATATGAAGTCGGCGAACTGTATCTCCACCACCGGACGCAACCCATTCATGGCCGCACCGATGGCCACGCCGACCATGCCCGATTCGGCCAGCGGGGAGTCGATGACCCGGCTGGGACCGAACTCCTCCAGCAGGCCTTCGGTGACCCGGAACACGCCGCCGTTTATTCCGATGTCCTGGCCGATGAGGAACACGTTGGGGTCGGCCGCCAACTCCTCGCGGAGACCCTCGCGAACGGCTTCGATCAAGCGTTTCTCAACCATGGGGCCGCCCTACGGCGCGTAGACCCGGTCACGGGCTGTCGCCGGGTCGGGCGGCGCCGCGGCGTCAGCGTAACCGATCGCCGCTTCAACCTCTTGGTCCACTGAGTCCCGCAGCGTCTGGTCTGATTCCTCGTTCAGGAGGCCGGTGGAGATCAGAAGGTCCCTGAAGCGCGGCAGTGGGTCAAGCTGTCGCTCCGCATCCAATTCTTCCTGGGTCCGGTAGCGTAGATGGTCGTCGGAACTGGAATGGGGCATCATGCGGATCGTGGTGGCCTCCACAAGCGTGGGTCCATCTCCCGACCGGGCCCGGTCCACCGCTGTTTTCACCGCCTGGTAGACCGTCAACGGGTCCAAGCCGTCTATCGTGACACCGGGGAACCCATACCCCTGGGCCCTCTTGGATATCTGAGGCTCCGCGCTCTGGAGGCCGATGGGGACCGAGGTGGCCCAACCATTGTTGTTGCAGAAGAACACCACCGGCAGCCGGTGGACGCCCGCGAAAGCCAGCCCCTCGTGGAAATCGCCTTCACTGGCCGAACCTTCGCCGAAATAGACCATGGTCACGGCGTTCTGACCCCGGAGCTTGGAGGCCAGCGCCACTCCCGACGCCCTGGGGATGGTCGTTCCCACTGAGCTACCCATGGAGATGATTCCCAGTCTCTTGTGTCCCCAGTGCATGGGCATCTGCCGGCCGCCGCTATTGGGGTCTGCGGCCTTGCCGAACATGTTCAGCATGACCTCCTGGGTGGTCATGCCCTTGACCAGCATGGCCCCCAGGCTCCTGGCGTAGGGAACGATGAAGTCGTTGCCCGCATCCAGGGCGTAGGCGCTGGCGACGTCGGCCGCCTCTTGGCCGTCGCAGGGCATGGAGAACAACACACGTCCCTGCCGGGTGAGGAGCCAACTCTTCTCCGAGATGGCCCGCGCCAGTAGCATGTACCGGTAGACCCGCTGGGCGTCCTCGCCGTCCAGCCCGGATTCGTGGAGGCGGTCACTACCGTCGTTGGCCGGCATCTTGGCTCCCTGTGTGGCAGATCCCGATCTGAAATCCATGATATCACGCCTGATCTTCCCGCCATGGCCGTGAACTTGCATCGTCAATAGTTGATTAGCAAATTAACTGATCCTATAATCTAGGCATGTCCAAAGATTCAATCTCACGGACGAACGCGCAGAACCATCTACGGATGTGGCGGTCGTTCCTGAAGACCCATTCCACCGTGGTGAAGTACCTTGAGCGCCGGATGCAGGAGCAGCACGGGCTGCCCCTGCCTTGGTGGGACGTTCTGCAGCAACTTGCCGGCGGGCCGGAGGGACGGTTGCGGATGAGCGAGCTTGCGGAGTCGGTGCTTCTGACCCGCAGCGGCATCACCCGCCTCCTCGACCGGATGATCGAGGCAGGCCTGGTGGTCCGGGAACCCTGCCCCGGAGACCGGCGCGGGTATTACGCCGCCATCACGCAACAGGGCAGGGAGACCATCGAGAAGGTTGGCCCGGACCATTCCAGAGACGCCTGGGAAGTCTTTTTGGGTCACGTCAGCGAAGAGGAAGCGTCCTTGTTGGAGAAGGTGTTCAGCAGAGTTTTGGCCGCCGGGAAATAAATAACTGGTCTTTCTCCCAGCTGTCGGTATTAAGCTCCATTTGAGCCAAAAGAAGGACCCGCCCGGGATTACCGGGCGGGTCCTTCTTTTCAAGAGAGCTTGTTCTCGCGACGTTTAGGTGTCGTTCAGCACGGTGTCTATCACATCGGGGGAAAGGGCCGCCACTTCCACGCCCAACTTCCGGCTCAGGGCTTCGACGATGGCGTTGCCCAGGGCCTTGAGTTCCCGCCGGTTAAGCTGCGGCAGCGGGTCCAGCGCCTGGGCCAGGTCCACCCGGTAGCGCTTGGGGTATTTGGCGCTGTTGGTGCCCAGGCAGCGGAAGCGGATGGGGGTGGCCGCCATGGTGGAGAACTGGTTCTCCATGCAGGCCGTACGGCCATCGTCGGTCCACCACCAATACACTGTGGCCACCACGGGCTCGGGAGTGTATGGCTGGCGGTCGCGGCTGCGGCGCTTGGTGGCCGGTTCCGGGTTGGCCACTGCGGCGAGACCGTCCACTGGGCGCTGTATGGTCAGGGTCATGGTTCCTCGGCCGGACAAAATTGGACGATTAACCGGTCCGGTGAGCGCATGTTACGTTGGAGAGAATTACCGAAGAGTTACGGTGGTATCTAGCCGTATTTCATTGGGGTTACCCTCTGATCAGAAAGACTACCCCGGACACCAACAGCATGACGGTGATGATCCTGGGGAATACCTTTTCCGGCACACGCCTGAGAATGATTCTTCCCAGATAAGCGGAGGCGGCGGCGATGGCCCCCAGTCCGATACCCAGCAACAGGACCCGCAGCGTCAGGAGGTCGCCGGCGCCGAAGATGATCAGCTTGGGCACCTGTATCATCGCCATCCCCAAAGAAGATGTGCCGATGTAGGCACTGGCTGTCAGGCCATAGGCCAGGTAGAAGACTGCGGCGAAGGGCCCGGGGATGCCCAGGAAGGCGGAACCGAATCCGGTGCCCGCGCCCAGTGGTATGAAGCCCCAGAGCTTCATCTTGAAATTACGTCCTATGGGCATCCGGGTGTAGACCACGAATAGGAGCATCATCACCCCCAAGATGCGCACCAGCACCGTGGTGTCTATGGTGATGAAGAACAAGCTGCCCAGCACGGAGAACGGCAGCGCTCCCAGAGCGAAGTAACGGATAACCGGCCAGTTGAGCGCATCCCGGTGCAGCCCGACTCTGGAGACGGTGCTGAGGACCTGGGAGATGGACAATATGGGTATGGCCTCCCGCACGCCGAAGACCCAGACCAGGACGGGAAGGGCCACAACCCCGCCGCCGAAGCCGGCCACCCCGGCGATGGTGAAGCCGATCGCCGTCGCAACTACGACGGCGACGATCTTTATGATTTCTTCCAATATTTAATCGCCCAAAAAAAGGCCCCGTCCACAGAGATGGACCGGGGCTGATTAGCCGAGTTTATCTTAAGTTATTCAGCTTGAAATCGCGGCCCTACAGGCTGCCGATACCCAGGGGACTGGCGGATGCTAGATCGAACCGCCGCAACCGGGACCTGAGTGAGCGGGGGCTTCGTCGGGCGAGTTGGCGGCAACGGGCACAACCGCGGCGACGGTTAACAGGACCAAAAAGACCAGCGGAATCAAAAACCTGCGCATGGACCACCTACCGCATCCAGTATTCTGGAAATGAACCTGGCCCAATTCTAAAGGCCGCCGCCGCCAACGTCAAGAAGAGGGCGCCGGTCCACCGGCTGATGATCGTCCGCACCACCGTCACCGTCAGCTTGGGATATCAGGCATCGATACCCTCAACCTTGAACGGTGACGGATGTCACGCCGAATCGGGGAGTCGAATCACAGAACCGAACGGCCGCGCCTTGGATAATTGAGTCAAGGTCTGATGATTCTGGCCCAATGCTATAAGCACCGTCCGGGAGTTAAGACAGATGCGAGCTATCTTGGAGAAAGCACTGAAGAGAGCATCAGATGACCGGGAAGGAATGACTCTGGTCGAATTCACGGTGGTTGTGGGAGCCTTCGCAGCTTTCGCCTCCATCTACACCTATATCGTCATCGGCGCGGTGATGTCCGATCCTTGGTCTGGTAGCTATTAAATTCGGAGGCGCGCTGGTCCAGTCCGCTAGGCCTCAGCGTAAGATGCCCCTACATATTGCATGGAAGAATAAAATATTATGAATAAATGCCCTCACTGTGACGAAATCGTGTCCCGCCCCGTGGTCCAGGCCGTTGAATCCGCCAATGGTGAGATCGTCGTACTGGTCAGTTGCCCGTCGTGCCTCAAGATCATTGGGGTAACGCGGCTTTAGCGTTGCTCTCCACCGTCCGCTGGTGGGTCAAACTAGGATTTAGCTGCGGATGGCCGGCTCCGCCGCTAAAAGTTGCACGGAGTCCAAGGCTGATACTGAACAGCGAACATGCGGTCAGCACGCAGCAATGCCCCTGGAGTACGCTCATCCACCAAGCCTGCTTGTGAAAGCGCGCTGAAACTCACGGCCCCCATGTACACTGAGGCCAGATTAGAAACAGCGATCACCAGGTCCGGAGATGAACTCGAGGCACGGCATTCGGCCCCCTCGGCCGACCCATCCAACTCGAACCGTCCTTCGTTCCAGGGACATAGTTCGTCTTTTACCTCCAGCACCAAACGGCCGTTCTGCATATAACGCCGGAGTTCTAGGGCGGCGGACACGTCTATCAGACGCACCCACAATCCATCACGTGTCGATCTCTGCAGCCGGCGCGGGTCCGCCAGCAACCAAGGCAAGGGGTCATCCACCGGACGCTTAAGTGCCTCCGTGCAGGTGGTGCGGTCCACATCAAAGCAAAACCGCCACAATGCGCTGGTTGCCTCATTGGTCGCCGCCATCAACTCGTTCACGACCAGGGTGGTCCCTGTGATTCGGTACGCCGCATAGCCGTCCACTCTCCCGCTATCCTCATAGGCAACGTAAAACAGCCCTCCTGGGCCGCCCTGCGCGTGCTCTGGCGCTCTGGAATCCCGCTCCCATTGGCGCAGGGGTCGCTGGAACACGCCTGGGCGGTCCACAGCGCTCCGGCGGAAAACCTCAGGAAGCTCATTCGCGATATCCACTGGGTCCACGAAAACGATTCGGCCATGACTCTCATACGGCCGGGCGTAGGCGTTGTACGGGCGGTCGATCGTCCATCGTTCGTGAAATGACCCGATCCCGTATCCGAACCTGCCGTAGATCAAGCTTTCGGTGGCGAACAGCGCGGCTATCGGCTCGCCACGCTCGTGGATATCGTTGATCTGATGGTGCATCATCTTGGTCATCAACCCGCGCCGCGTATGCGTGGGAAGCACGGCGATGTTGGCCACCCCTGCTATGACCGCCGAGGCCCCAGGCACGGACATCTCAACCTTGTGGGAGTGAGCGCCACCGACGATATTCCCTTGGTCGAAGACGGCGATGGAGCGGTCCAGATCGAAGTGCGGCCTAAGTACCTCGGGGTCATCGTCCAGCCGGTTGCCATGGGCCCGCGCCTCAGCGTGGAGCCACTGAACAAACTCGTCAGCGGTCACGGTCCTCATTTCTACCATCGGGAGTAATCCCCCTGCCGATCGATTAACTCCTCCAAGTATATTGGAAGGGCTTTCCCTGGGGCTACTGGCGCGCTTTGACCGCCACCAAATAGGCAGCGCTGAGGTTGGCCTACTTTGACTGGGCGTAGTCCATGGTTCTCTGCACGCGCTTGCCCAAGCGGTCCCTCCGGCCAGGGGCCGTTTTTCCTGAAGTGGATCGTGATACTGCTGTGCGGAGCCTGGTTCCACCAAGGCCGTCGGGTCTTCGTTCCAGCGGAGTGTAGACCGACTTGCATATGTAAGGGATGCGGTACGCAATTCGCCGAAGTTGCGCACGACGTGGAAGTTCGGGAATTAATCGGGTTGGGCTATGGCACGGGAAGCGGGGTTCGCGTTCGTTGCTAAAGGTCACCCGACGAATGGACCACTTTCCCACCAACCATGGTCAACACCGAGTGCAGCTCAGGAATCTCGTCTTCGGGAACGGTCAAGAAGTCGTCGGAAAGGACCGCAAGGTCGGCCAGCTTACTCGTCTCCAAAGACCCCCGGCGGTCCTCTTCAAAACAGAAGTAGGCGCCGCCCATGGTAATCGCCTTCAACGCTTCTATCCGGGTGAGGCGTTGTCTTGGTCCAACCACTTCCTTAGTCGTGCGCTCTTGCCGGACGACCGCCGCCCATAGAGTGGGAAAAGGACTGTATGGTTTGTTGTCGGTGCCGAGACCGAAATGGACACCTTGGTCTAGATAATCGCGGTGGGCTACAGCCTTATTCGCCGTCTCGGGTTCGTCCACATACTGGCGGCCCCGCAGCCACAGGTGGGTCAATGGGATAGTCTCGACGATCAGACCCAACTCCCGGATCAATTTTAGTTGCTCAGAAGACGTCTCGACCACGTGGCCCAGCATCCAGCGCTGGTTTTTGATCGATATCTCCCGGTGCACTTCCCGAAAAACCTCTAACACTTCGTCCAAACAGTCAGCCACGATCGTGTTGACCCGCAGGTTGTGCTGAGCCGCCAACTTTACCAGCCGGCGGAAACGCCCTGGAGAATTGTAGCTTTGAGCGAAGCCGGCCCAGCCGGTAAAAGGGAGCTCGGCTGTCCTGGCGCGGGCGGTGTATCTGCTGCCGCGGTAGTGGATGTAGTAACCGCTGATGCGGAGCATGGAATCCCCGAAACCCTGGCCGGAGGCCGAATGCGCCCATCGTTCCATCTCTTGAGCCGCTTCGGCAACCGATTTCCACGCGGGGCTCAGGACAAGGTGAGCCCTAACGGTCATTTCGCTTGCGTCCCAAACTTCCTTGTACGCCCGCAATACCTCCGGGGCTA
>JACZYV010000021.1:0-23393 GCA_022570905.1 Chloroflexota bacterium | reverse complement strand
GTCTTCGAAGTAGATGCCCACGGCCTGTCCCTGGGCATCTACTTCGAAGACCCCGACGGCAACGGCATCGAGTGCTACTACGAAACGCCGAGGAGCGAGTGGTACCGTCAGGAAAAGCTCTTCATGCACGGCGACCGCCCCGAGGTCAACTTCCCCGGCCCCTGGGAAAAGGAACTGGTGCCAGACGGAGTGTCAGCCAAGAGCTAGACACCCAACCGGTAAACGAACAAGAGGGCGTCCCGAAATGTGGGGACGCCCTTTCTTCGCCTAAAAGCTGACCGCTGATAGCTGTTAGCTGACGGCTACGACACCACCGCGATCGCTTCAATCTCGATCAGCATGTCTTCATGGACCAGAGCCTTAACCTCCACCATGGTGCTGGCCGGATAGCCGCTTTTGAAGAACTCGCCCCGGACTTTGTGGATGTCGGCGAAATGCTTCTCCAGGTTGGTGACGAACACCGTGACCTTCACCACGTCGTCCATGGTGGCCCCGGACTCCGCCAGGACCGACTGCATGTTCTGCAACACCTTGCGGGTCTGGGCGGAAACGTCGCCCACGCCGACCACGCTGCCGTCCAAGTCCCGCGCCACCTGACCCGAGACAAACACCATCTTGCCGGCCGGAACCTCCACTCCCTGGGACATTATCCCGCCGGGCGCGGCTACCTTGGCGCTCTGAAGGATGGTCTTAGACATCACGGCCCTCCTAAAACATCTCGTTGTTCACGCCTGCAAACCCAGAACGGCACAGGCCGTCTACCGCCACTCGGCGTCGGTGGGATAAAGGTTGATGCTGCCCCGGGCGGACCCTTGGATGCCATCCACCCGCCATTTATCGGCCGCCTCCTTGAATACGGCGAAGTGGGGCGCTTTAAGGTGGTCCTGGAAGGCAGCCTCGTCCTTGTACACTTCATAAAGCCAGATGCGGTGGTCGTCATCAGCGTCTTGAATCGCGTCGAACCGCAGACAACCCGGCTCGTCATCGTTGGCCCCTTTGGCGTCCACCATCAAGGCCTCAAGGAACTCTTCCCGGTGTCCTTGCTGGATCTGGATGGGCACGATGATCACATACATATCTTCATCTCCAGCAACTGATCGCCACCGTTGGCTTCACGTGGGCAGGCGAATAGTATCCTCTTTAAGGTCCGGTGGCAACGAGTGCGGAGCGTGGTACCATCTCACCGTCCATCAGAGATAACCGCCCGGCCGGAGTCTCCAGCGGACCTGTCACGGAGGAACGACCATGCCAGCCAGAACGGGAGCGGAATACATCAAAGCCCTCAAGGACCGCCCGCCCGAAGTCTACCTCAACGGCAAGAAGGTCAAAGACATCACCACCCACCCCGGCCTGCGCAACGGCGTGCAGACCATGGCCCAGCTGCTGGACATGCAGCACGACGTCAAACTCCGGGACGAGATGACCTACGAGTCCCCCACCACCGGCGACCGGGTTGGTCTGTCGTTCATAACCCCAAGGACGATAGAGGACCTGGAACGGCGGCGGGTGATGATGCACCACTGGGCCAAAGCCACCTGCGGGATGATGGGCCGCAGTCCCGATTTCATGAACGTGAACATGATGGCCATGGCCGCCGCCGGGGACTACTTCGCCCAGAACCGGCCCGAGTTCAAACAGAATATCCAGAACTACTACGAGCACGTCCGGGAGAACGACCTGGTCCTGACCCACACATTGTTGAACCTGCAGCGCAACCGGGCGCCCGGCGCGACTCCCCTGGAAGACCGGACCGACATCGCCCTCTCGGTGGTGAAAGAGACCGACGCCGGAATCATCGTCCATGGAGCGCGGGTGCTGGCCACGCTGGCCCCCCTGTCCGAAGAGATCGCCCTGTACCCAACGGCGTCCCACATGCTGCCGGACAACGCGCCCAGTCCCACGTCATTCGCCTTCGCCATCCCCTGCGACACCCCAGGACTGAAGTTCCAATGCCGGGAGAGCTTCGACCACGGCCGTTCCCATTTCGACCATCCCCTGGGCTCGCGCTTCGAAGAGATGGATGCCGTGGCCTTCTTCGACAACGTATTGGTGCCCTGGGAACGGGTGTTCCTCCTGGGAGACGTTGCCCTCTGCAACGATATGCAGATGGCCACCAACCGGCACCGGCACGCGGGGCAGCAAGTCGTGACCAAGAACCTGGCCAAGTGCGAGTTCGTGTTGGGGCTGGCCAACCTCATGACCGAGACCCTGGGCTCCAGCGACCAGGTCCAGGTCCAGACCCTGATCGCGGAGATCATCGAGAACCTGGAGGTCACCAGGGCATGTTTGCGGGCGGCGGAGGTGGACGCCAAGATCGACCAGTGGGGCGTCATGTGTCCAGCCGAGTTGCCTTTGCAGGTGGCCCGCAACATGTTCATCCGCATGTACCCCCGGATGGCGGAGATTCTGCACCTGCTGGGTTCCAGCAGTCTGATGGCCATCCCCACCGAGGCCGACATGGAGGGCCCGTTGGCTGAGGACATCAACCGCTACCTGGAGACCGACACCGCGTCAGCCCGGGACCGGGTGCGGTTGTTCCGGTTGGCCTGGGACGTTAGCTGCAGCGACTTTGGGGCGCGTCAGATACTGTACGAGCGGTTCTTTCAGGCCGACTCGATACGCAACGCCGTCATCCTGTACAACATGACCGACCGGGAGCCCGCCAGCGCCACGGTGAGGGAATTCCTGGCCCAAGATTAGGGACAATCAGAAATGGATAACCGGATAAGGGAGATGCCTATGCCAGAGCCACGCGTGATAAGAAGAGAGGAAGTCACCAGCGTGCAACGCGCTCCGGGAGTGTCCGTTGCCAGCAGCGTGACCAAAGAGGTCGGCGCCACCGAGATATCAAGCGGCATCACCACCTTTCAGGCTGGGACCTCCAATAGCACCCATTACCACAACGCCGAAGAGTCGGTGATCGTCATCGAGGGCGAGGGCATCTTGATGATCAACGGCCAGGAGAATCCCGTGCGGCAGTACGACGCCGCCTTCATCACGCCGGGCACCCACCACCGTCTGATCAACACCGGTGAAGTCCCCTTCAAGATCGCCTGGTCCTACGCCAGCGTGGACGTGACCCGCACCCTGGTGGACGAGTAGGCGCTTGCTAAATGCGGTCCGCCAATCTCACTACGAACGTAAAAGACACCACCTGCCGCTCGTCCTGAGCGGGTCGAAGGACCTGAACGCCTGCCAGACTCGCCGTTTACTTACTTGACCTTCCATCCTACTGGAAGGTTTACAATCCTCATCAACGATAAAAGGAGAATGACTGGTGAAGATCGGAGAGTTGGCCAAGGTCACCGGCGCCCACGCCAAGACCATTAGGTTTTATGAAGCCGAGGGTCTGATGCCAGAACCGGCCAGGCTCGCCTCTGGCTATCGTTCCTACGATGACGAGTCGGTGAGCAGGATGGAATTCATCCTGAAAGCCAAGCTCCTCGGCCTGTCCCTGCATGAAATCATGGGCATCTTGCAGTTGCACGACGCCGAAGAGTCGACGTGCGTTCATGTACGTGACCTGATGGAAAGGAAGATCGCGGAAGTGGAGACAACCATTGATGCCCTCCAGTCCTTCAAAGGCGACTTGGTTGCGCTGAGAGACCGCACAGTCGGATTGGTCGATTGTAGGTCTCTGGGCGGGGACATTTGCACCATAATTGAACAAAGCAACATCAAACGCCAGCAACCCGCCCCAACCATAAATAACCTTGCGTAGGCAGGCATTCCGGCTCCCAGTCAACCGAGAGGAGACCCATGGCAAGAGAGATTTCCGTTTACACGCAGCCGGACGGTTGACACTTTTGCGAGATGACGAAAGAGTATCTTTCGCAGCGGAATGTCCCCTTTGTGGAAAAAGATGTGCTGAATGACAAATCGGCCATGAACGAACTATTGAAGATCGGGGTGTTGACCACCCCGGTCACTGTCATCGATGGCGAAGTCGTGGTTGGGTTCGACCGCGCACGGTTCGAAGAATTATTGGGCGAGCAAGGATAAAAAATGAAGCGATCTTTTGAGCAGGACAAGCGTCAATGAGTAGTTTATTCGTTGCGCTGCCTATCGTCTGTTGCTTGTTGATTCCCGCCGCCATCTGGCTGGGCGTCCAGGTCTTTCGGAGGCCGGAAAAGCGGGCTTTGGATACTGAGGAACAGAAAAAAGGCTTGGACCATCCCATTGGGCATGATAGTAAAAGCTGAGAGGGGCCTATCTAAGGCGAAATTGGCTAACGCCAAGACCCTGATCGGCCTGATGTTGATCACAGCCGCGGCGCTGATGGCCTGCGGAGGGGATGCAGGCGGCGGCGCAGCCAATGTGGGCCCGCAGACCGCCGCCCGGTCCACCGATGCGGTTCCGGTGGTCTCCCTGGCCATGGACGACTATCTGGGCAGCACTGTGGTGCTTTATTTCTCTTTCCCTGGTTGACCCACCTGCGGGCTGGAGGCTCCAGCCCTAGGACGGGTGCAGCAAGAATTCAGGTCTCAAGGGGTCCAGGTGCTGGCCATCAACACTGCCCCATGGATCCCGGTGGAGGCTTGGCGCGACTACTGGTATAGCAAGGGCGCTACGGAAGTTTCCTGGGCCAACGACGTTGACCAGCGGTTGGTCAAGTCGTTTCAGGTGACCAGCCTGGGCACCACGATCATCATCGACCGGCAGGGACGCATCTCCTACCGCGACGCCGGCGCCACGCCGTACGACGTGTTGCGGACCGAGATTGAAAAGGCCCTGTGACGTGAGCAGGGTCAGAAGAGCGCCCTTCGAGAGCGCTTGTTACCGCCACTGGCCCACCAACGAGTTGGAGAACCATGAAACTACTTCAAATTGAAAAACCCTTCGTAAGCCTGCTCAGCGGACTGCTGCCACTTCCCTGGTGATGAGTGGTGCCGGGCCTGCTCGGCCTGCTGGGTGGGACCTCAGCCGGGCTGGCCTTCGCGCCTGCGTTGCAGGCGCTTACTTGGCCCTTCTTGGCGGTCACCGTGCTCATGTTGGCGCGGGGTTGGTGGCTGGCGCCATCCCACGGCAGTTGGTGGGGACCAGCGTGGAAGAACCGGGCAACGTACACGTTGATCGTTTCCACAGTATTGGCCGTCACGTTGTGGGGTCTGCGGTTCGCCGGTCTGCTGGGCAACAATCCGCTTTAGACCTCGGCTTGTGACTCCTCCAAGTCGCCCGACCCCGGCGAATCTTGTTCTGCAGCATGGTTCGGTTGAAACGCCGAGAGGGTCATGCTCACCAGAAGTATGGCCATCATGGTCAAGAAAGAGTAACGGAGCCCCACGGTAAACGCATGGCCCACGCCCTCGGCGTCGCCGCGCACCGATTCCAGGCTGGATTCGAAGCCCAGCGAAGCCATGGTGGCGGTCACGATGATCGTCGCAAAGGCGATGCTGGTGACATTAGCCGCGTTCCGCACCAGATTCAAGAACCCGGACACCACTCCGTACCGCGCTATGCCAACGGCGCTCATGACCGAGCTGGAGTTGGGCGAATAGAAGATGCCCATGCCGCTGCTCATCAGCATCAGCGCCGGCACCACCATCCACAGGGACGAATCCTCGGTGACCCGGGACAATAAGAATAGCCCCGCCGCCGAAGACGCCAAGCCGCCCACGGTGAAGGGACGCCAGCCGAACCGGTCCGAGAGCACCCCGCTCACCGTCCCCAAGACCGCCATGCAGAGAGCTCCGGGCACCACGACGAAGCCCGCCGTCTTGGCGCTGTAGCCCAGAACGTTCTGTAGATAAAAAGGCATCATGAACAGGACCGCCGAGGAGCCCAAGAAGGTCAGAAAAGCCGCTGAAACCCCAAGGGTGAAGGTCTTTCCCTTGAACAACCTCAGGTCCAGCATCGGCGCGTCGGTGCGCAGTTCCCACCAGATGAAGGCGGCCAGCATGGCCACCGCGCCGGTGAAGGCGGCAATGATGAGCGGCGATAACCAGCCGGCCTTATTACCCGTGGTCATGGCCAGCAGCAGGACGACCAAAACACCGGTCGACAGTGCGGCGCCAAGCCAGTCGAACCGGGCGCCTCTGGCCTCCTGCACCTCGGACCAGCCTCGCATCACCCAGGCCGTGGCAGCCACACCGATGACCTCCAATGGCAGCGTCAAGAAGAACACGACCCGCCAGCCAAAGGAGTCCACCACCACGCCTCCGATGGCCGGTCCGGCGACGGCGCCCACCCCCACCATCGTCATAAATAGTCCAATGGCCCGGCCCTTCTCGTTGGCGGGGAAGGCCGCGATGATTATGGCCATGCCGGTGCCCTGGGTCATGGCGGCCCCAACCCCCTGCAAGACGCGGGAGGGGAACATTATCTCCAAAGACGGCGCCAAACCGGATAAGACGGCGCCAAGAGCCAACACCACCATACCGGCGATGTAGACCTTCTTGCGTCCGATGAGGTCCGCGAGCCGCCCCATGGGTAGAAGCAGGGCGGCGATGGTCAGGGCGTAGATGATCACCACCCACTGGATGGTGGGGAGGTCTGTATCGAATTCGCTGGCGATGGTCGGCAACGCCACGTTGACGCTGCCGTGGTCCACCACCGAGGCGAAGATGCCGATGCCGAGGGCGCCAAAGACCCAATATTTAAACCTGGCGCTCCGGGCTAGAGAGGCGCCTCTGTCCACGTTGGGTTTGACCGGACCGGAGTTGGGGTTGCCTGAATCGCGATTGGGATCGATCGAAGACATACCGGTTAAGATTACTTTAGTTTTGGATGCCTTGCCACACCTGCCGCCCAACACCTAGATCGGGACCTGCTGTTGTATCATGTGGTGCCCGCCGGGAACCGGCGCATAAAAATCGTCAAAAACGGGAGGCCCAAGTGTCGCGAATACCCACAGCCAGCAGAGAAAGCGTGCCCCAGGACCAATTGGCGGCGTTCGACGAATTGGTCAGCCAGCGCGGCAGCGTGCCGGACATCGGACCCATCTCCATCATGATCAACGTCCCCGAACTCGCCAAACGGGGCGAGCACTTCCGCGCCTACATCCGGGGTGACGAGTCCAGTCTGCCGGCCAACGTGCGCGAACTGGCCATGATCTTGACCGCCCGGGAGATGGACTGCCAGTTCATCTGGAACGCCCACGCCGCCTTCGGCCGCCAGGCGGGTCTCAGCGACGAATTGGTGGACAACCTCCGTGACAAAAAAGACCTGCCAGCTCTGTCGGCCGATGAGTCGGCGGTGGTCAATTTTGGGCAAGAGCTTTTCCGCACCCGCAGGGTCAGCCAGCCGGCCTTCGACGCCGCCCACTCCCAGTTCGGCGTCCGCGGTCTGGTGGAACTGACCAACCTCATGGGCTATTACTCGTCTCTGGCCTTCAACATCAACGCCTTCGACGTCGGCCTTCCGGCTAATCTCACCGAGCCGCCGCTGCCAATTTAAGTGGAAACAAAAGCTCCCCCCGATCCGAATCGGGATTTAAGGGGGGTTGGGGGGGATTTGGCTGCCCTCGAACGTCCTGATATTGGTGGAAGTGGGTGGAACGGGAGTGAGGTTGGTGTTCCGAAATTTGATGGATGAAAGGTGCGGAAATCCCCCTAGCTCCCTTTACGAAAGGGGGGATACCTGATTCCCGCCCACGGCTTGCGGACAGCCCAGACCAGTCGGCATAGTTAATGGCTAGCCTAGACTTCAATAAGGCCTGTGTATTATTATCAAGAGTACAGTGGTAGCTAAAGATAGGGTAGCTTCAGAAGCTTCAAAGACCCTTATCGAAAGGGTTGGCAACTACCTGCCTGAAGATAGCACCGAACTCGTAAGGCAGGCATACGTCTACGCCGATGAATGCCACGCAGGCCAGACACGTAAGTCGGGCGAGCCTTACATCGCCCACCCTCTGGAAACCGCCCTCTTCCTCGCCGACCTCCACCTGGATTCCCACACCATAGTCGCCGCTCTGCTCCATGACGTAGTCGAAGACTGCGGCGTTTCACTGGAAGAGATCGACCGGCGCTTTGGGCCGGAAGTGACCAAATTGGTGGACGGGGTCACCAAATTGACCCGCATGGACGACAAGCTCCAGCCACCCGTTGAAGACGTCGCCAACCTCATGGACGACGCGGAGCATCTCCACGCCGAGAGCCTGCGCAAGATGCTGGTCTCCATGGCGGAGGACATCCGGGTGGTGCTGATCAAGTTGGCCGACCGCCTGCATAACATGAAGACCCTGGACGCCCTGCCTCCGGAGAAGCGGAAGCGCATCGCCCAGGAGACCCTGGACATCTACTCTCCCCTGGCCCACCGCCTGGGAATATGGGAGATCAAATGGCGGTTGGATGACCTGGCCTTCCGGCACCTGAACGAGGAGAAGTACCGGGAGATCTCCAAGATATTGGCCTCCAAACGCACGGAGCGCGAGGATTATATCGAGGAAGTTTCCACCGGTCTTCGGGATGCGCTGGCCGAGTACGACATCACCGCCGAAGTTATCGGCCGGCCCAAGGGCATCTACAGCACCTACCTGAAGATGCAGAAGTACCAGGCGCAGGGCAAGGATTTTGGCGACATTTACGACCTCTTCGCCTTGCGGGTGCTGGTCGACGAGACCGCGGATTGTTACAAGGCCCTGGGCGTGGTCCACCAGATGTGGCATCCCATCCCTGGGCAGTTCGACGACTATATCGGCAATCCCAAACAGAACATGTACCAGGCGCTGCACACCACCGTCATCTGTGAAGGCGGGACACCTCTGGAAGTGCAGATCAAGACCTATGAGTTGCACCGGATCGCTGAGTACGGCGTCGCGGCCCACTGGGCCTACAAAGAGGGCAACTCCGGCGACCAGCGGTTCGAGGAAAAGATGACCTGGCTGCGCCAGTTGCTGGAGTGGCAGCGGGAAGTTTCCGGGACTGCCGAGTTCATCGAATCAGTAAAGCAGGACATCTTCCACGACCAGGTCTTTGTCTACACGCCCAAAGGCCGGATCGTTGAACTTACCGCCGGCTCCACGCCGGTGGATTTCGCCTACAAGATTCACACTGAATTGGGGCACCGTTGCATCGGCGCCAAGGTGAATGGCAAACTCGTTTCCTTGGACACTTCCTTGGAGAACGGCGACACGGTGGAGGTCCTCGCCTCAAAGTCAGACCGAGGCCCCAGCCTTGACTGGCTGAACCCCAACCGGGGTTACGTCCGCTCGGCCGGCGCGCGGCAAAGCGTCCGCGCATGGTTCCGTAAGCAAGAACGGGGCACCAACATCCAACGGGGAAAGGACGTCATGCGGCGTGAGCTGCGGCGGCTCAACCAGAAGGTCGATGATGAAACCATTCTTGGCCTGTTTAAGGTCGACACCATGGACGACCTGTTGGCTAACCTGGGCTCGGGAAACATCGCCGAGAGCTTGCTGTCCCACCGTCTGGCGCAGATAGGTCATGAGACCGAACCGCCGCTAACCCAACGGCGCAACGACGTGCCGCTGTCCAGTCCCAGTTCCGGTATCACCGTCCTGGGCGTTGGCGACCTGTTGACACGCATGGGCCGTTGCTGCAACCCCATCCCCGGTGATTCAATCATCGGATTCATCACCCGCACCCGCGGAGTGACCGTCCACAAACAAGACTGCCCCAGCGTCCAGCATGAAGACGAGCCGGAACGTTTGGTGGATGTCCAGTGGGGTGAAGAGCAACAACGCTATCCGGTGCGGATCATCATGAAGGCCTATGACCGGGTTGGGCTTCTGCGGGACCTGACCGCCTTGGTTTCCAACGAAGGGGTGAACATCGCATCCGTGGTCACCGGGGATTATGCCGACGGCACCGTCACCATGGCTCTCACCTGCCACACCACCGGCCTGGACCAGTTGAACAAGCTCTTCTCCAAGCTGGATGGCGTGCGCGGCTGCATCTCCGTGACCCGCGACCATACCATCATGCCGCTCCCCTCCCGCGACTAGTCTTCTTCCTCCCCGGCCCCCGCTTCAATGGACGCCCAGGCCCCTTCCTCCAACAACGGTCCATGTATGTATAATGTGGGCTCGCGCGTTCATCGGTTCGACACTGGACGTTCGACTACTTGGATACTGTTCTGGAGGTAATGCCATGCCAGAGAGAAAGCCTGTGATTCCCCCGGGAGCCGCCCCCAACCCGGCCCTGTCGCCTGGAGTCATCGTCGGAGATTTCCTGTTCGTCTCCGGGCACGTATCGACGGATAACAGCGGCAATGTTGTCGGCGTGGGTGATGCCGAAGCCCAGTCCCGCCAGGTGATGGACAACATACGGAATGTGGTCACCGCCGCCGGGGGCAAGATGGAAGACGTGGCCAAGATCACCTGCTTCCTAACCGACATCGCCAACTATCCCGCCTACAGCAAGGTCCGGGCCGAGACCTGGCCCAAGGACCCGCCCGCCAGTTCCACCGTGGTGGTGGCTGGACTGGTGCGGCCAGAATTTCTGGTGGAAGTGGAAGCAATAGTCCGGCTTCCAGGCTAGGCGGGCAGGCGGCACAGCCGCCTTGCGAATAAAAATTCCCCTTCACGGTGGCTCAATATGAAGGGGAATTTTTTATCGGTCACTATCGAATCGCGGCTGGGCTGGCCCATCTAGTTGTAGCGAATCCTGGGGTCCAGCCAGCCGTAGAGCAGATCGACACACAGATTTATGGTCAAGATACCTGTTCCGATGATAACGATCACAGCCTGAATCATGGGGAAGTCAAACTGAAAGACCGCTTCGATGAGAATCCTGCCCATCCCGGGGATCAGGAAGATCGTCTCGATGATGACGGCGCCTTCAAATAGCCGTCCGAACTGCCATCCGGTCATGGTTATGATCGGCAACGACGCGTTCTTCAGGCCATGGCGCATCACGACCATCCGCTCCGACAACCCCTTGGCGCGGGCTGTCCTCATGTAGTCTTCCCGAAGAATCTCCATCATGGAGGACCGGGTGACCCTGGCGATGAAGGCCATGTCGTATAAGGCCAGGGCCAGAGCGGGAAACGCCATCTGTTTCAGATTGGTCGCGGGATCCGTCCACAGGTCCGCATACCCCAACGCCGGCAACCAACCAAACATTCGGACCAGGAATAAGATTATCAGAATCGCAAAAAGGAAATTCGGTATCGACACGCCGACGAGCGAGAAGATCCGGGACGCATGGTCCAGCCAACCGTCCGGTCTGATAGCCGAGAGGACCCCCAAGGGCACTGATAATACGACGGCCAACGTGATGGCCAAGACCGCCAACTCCACCGTCCTTGGAATCCGGTGTTTCAACTCGGTCATCACCGGGGCGTTGAACCAATACGAGTCGCCGAAATCGCCCCTTAGCGCGCCCCCGATCCAGTCGACATACCGCACGGCGATCGGACGGTCGGTGCCCAACTCGTGCCGAAGATTGTCCAGTTCCCGCTGGGTGAAAGAGCCTTCACCATCGCTCAGGATAGCCAGGGCCGGGTCACCCGGAATGATGCTCATCAATACGAAAACGAAGATGGTCAGCAGGAGGACCGTCGGAATGAAAAGGCCGATCCGTTTCAGGGCGTATTGGCGCAACGTTGGCTACATCCGTTCAGACGGTTAGTCCGGCGCTGATGCCGGCCATCTTAACGGGCTCCCTTGGCCTGGTCTGGGAGCCAGGTCGCCAGTTCCGGAAAGGCGATCACCAAACCGATGACAACGAACATACATAGCATGAATGGCAAGACACCCACGAAGACGTCGTTGATGGTGCCCGTCTTGGCCAACACGCCTTCAATTTCCGCCATCTCCCGGTCGGTGTCCCGCCGCGCGCCCTGGAGCACGTAGAGCGCCATGCCTTGGGGCGGGCTGATCTGGGCGGCCTCAAGGAGGATCACCATGATTATTCCGAACCACACCTTGTCCACGCCAGCGTCGTTCAATACCGGGATCAGGATGGGCAGAGTGGTCAGCATCATGGAATAACTTTCCATGAAGGTCCCCAACACTAGATAGAACACCACCAGGACCAGGATCAATTGCAATTGAGAGAGATCGAACGAAGCGACCCATTCGGCCATCTCCACCGATATCCTGAGGGACGCAAAGGCGAACTGCAAAGTGAACGCCGCCATCAATATCAACAGGATCATCGCTGAGGTGCGGGTCATCGAGAGAAACGATTCTTTGCAGATGCGCACCATGTTGTCGAAGCTTCGACGTACATCCCCCGGCACCACCGGTCTGGCGCTCCGAATGTTGTCCAGCAAGGTCCTTGCTCCTCTGGGGAGCACCGGAAACCGGCTCACGAAACCGGCGGTCAGACTGACGATCAGCATTCCCGAATTCCCGGCGAGGGTCAGGAAAAACGCCCCGGTCACCCCCGCGGCGGCGGCCTCGGTGGGAGTGGCAAACCCAAAATAGATGCTGCCAAGCACTGCGAAGATCAAAAAGCCGATGGGCAGCAGGCTGAATAGCCCCACAAACCGTAACCGCCAGGAGACCCACTCTTCTTTGGGCGCGATGCCCGGCCAGATCTTGGCCGCGATGACGATCATGAGCATGAACGTCAAGGCCAATATCACCCCGGGGATGAATCCCGCCAGGAAAAGCCGGCCGACCGATTCTCCGACGATCAGTGCGTAAAGGACCAGGCCGATGCTGGGGGGAATCAGGATGCCCAAGGTGCCGCCGGCGGCCAAAGAGCCAATCACCAACCGCTCGTTGTAACCCCGTTGGCGAAAGGCGGGAAGGGCCACCCTGCTGATGGTGGCGGCCGTGGCCACACTGGAACCGGCGCAGGCGGCAAACACGGCGCAGGCGGCGATGTTGCTGTGGATCAGCCCGCCGGGAATGAAGACCAGCCAGCGGGAAAGGACGTTGTACATCCGCCCGGCGATCCCGCTGCGGAGGACCAATTCCCCCATCAGGATGAACAGCGGTATGGCGATGAGGATGAAGTTGGTGCTGCCCTCCCACGCCCGGTTTCCCATGATATTCCAGAGGTTGGGGTTGTAAATGTTGAAGAACTTCATGAGGAGGAGCGCAATCACGCCCAGCGCTCCGGCCACATACAGGCCCCCCATGAAGAAAACGGTCATCATGGAAAATGCAGCAGCGATCGCCATCTTTGAAACTCATCTCCGGCCACGTTGAATCAAGGCGGGTGAAACGGGATTAACCTAGCTGGCCCCTAGCCTAACTACGTATATTAGCCCACGGTGGATTGCCGCCACGCGACTATACAGGAACGATTCCCAGGGAAATAGCCGGTGGGAAATGATAGTAGTTATCTACCTGCGGTTCCCGTCCCTGGCTGGACCAGGAAAGGGGTCAGTCGCCGGCTGCCGCCGGGGCTGCGGGAAGGGAATCTTCCCAGTCGGGGATCAGTATGCGGCTGGTCGGCTCCATGGACATGATGACCACCGCCCCCGCAATACTGGTAAGGGTGGAGACGATTATGGTCACGGTATAGGAGTCGAACAGCCAGAAGAGGGCCCCTCCCAGCCACGCGCCCATGGCCATGCCCGATCCGGCGCCGAATTGCTGCCAACCGAAGGAAGACCCCATGGGGCCGCGGCCGAAGTACTGGCGGTTGATGACCGGGAAGGCTGAGCCTTCTCCTCCGTACCCGATGCCGAAGATCACCGCGAACAGATAGAACTGCCATGGGTCATGGGCCCAAAAGAGCATCAGCACCGGCAACCCCTGCCAAACGAAGGCCGTGGCCATGGTGCCCCTTGCGCCGATGTAATCGGAGATCACGGGAGTCAGGAACCTGGTGGTCACGCTGACCAGGGCCAAGGTGCTGAGCACCCCGGCGGCGGCCACCTGTTCCATGCCGGCCAGTACCGCGATGGGAATGATGTAGATGATGACTATGGAGTGGCTGACACAGCCCAGGAAGTGGATGGAAACCAACTTCCAGAATGTGGTTGTCGACTGCATGTTTTTCCGGAAAGCCTTGACCAGCAGCTTTTCCCGCACCGGGTCGCGTTCAACCGGCGGACGCTCCAACTCAGGTGCGCCAAAGGCCCTCACCCCAATGTCCGAAGGCCGGTTCCGGAAGAAGGCCATGAGCACCAACATAATGGTTCCGCCGATGATTGCGATGGACCAAAAGGCTATCTTCCAGGAAGCCCCGGTGATCAGAATGCTGACCACGATCGCCATCACGGCCGGCCCAAGCCCATGGGATGCCTGCAAGAAACCCACCCCGTATCCCAGGTGGGTGCGGAACCAATAAGTTGCGGTGGTGATGATGGGGACGTTGAAACAGGCGCTGGCCACGCCCAGGAACAACCCATAGGAGATCCAGAGGTGCCAGACCTCGGAAATCACTCCTGTCAGAAGGGCGCCGGCGGCGAAGGTGACGACGCCAACCATGATGACCTTGCGCGCGCCATAGCGGTCGGTGCAGTAGCCGCTGATGGGCGCCAGCAGCGCGCCGGTGATGCTGGCCATGGCGTAGGCCAGGGTTACTGTGGCCGGGTTCCAGCCCATGTTCTCTTCCAAAGGAACGATGAGCACCCCGAAAGCCTGCCGGATGGACCCTCCGGCCATGTGCATGACAGCCGCGATGGCGATGACGATCCAGGCGTAGTGAACGCGGCTCGACAGGCCAAACGCGCCTTTATTCTTGGGTTTTATCATTGGTGGGACTCATTCTGCGCCCACGTCATACCCATGTCAATTGATAAACCAGCGTCGTCATTATTTATTCTTCTCCCCCCTGGGCATCATCCAGCCGCAGCCGGGGCGGCGCCGGGTATAATCTTCTGAAAATACGTACTTGCCGGCGGCCGCCGGCGACGTTGGAGGCGTTTAATGACAGTGGAACAAAAGCTGAAGGAGATGGGGCTGGAGCTGGGTCCCGTGGGAACACCGGTGGCGAACTACCTCCCGGCGGTAAGGACCGGAAACCTGTTATACGTGGCCGGCCACATCGCCGGGAAGCCCGACGGGTCGGTGCTGAACCCCGGAAAACTGGGCCGCGACGTGACGGAGGAGCAGGCGTATGAGTCGGCCAAGCTGGCCATGCTCAATTGCCTGGCGTCGGTCAAACAGGAGTTGGGGGACTTGGACCGGGTCAAACGAATCGTGAAATTGTTGGTGATGGTGAACGCCGACCCCGAGTTTGACCGCCATTTCGTGGTGGGCAACGGCGCATCCGACCTGCTGGTGGAACTCTACGGAGACCAGGGCCGGCACGCCCGTTCCGCCGTGGGCATGAGCGGCCTTCCCCGCAAGAGCTGCGTCGAGATCGAGATGATTCTAGAGGTTGGGGACTAGATTCTGGCGGCGTCCTTCGACCGGCTCAGGACGAACGGGTGGGTGAAGCCAGGCATCACCATGGGCAGCATCACATACACGTAGGCGCGTCCCGATTAATCGGGACGCCTCTACCCGCACCAACCAAATCCCCCTTTTGGCAAATCAATCTAAAGCAATACCGTTCGTGGTGAGCTCCGACCGAGGTCGAGCGCCGATTCTATCGAGCGTCCTCGGCTTCGCCGGGAAGTCTCCCCGATTCATCGGGGGACCCGTCGAACCACCGTTTGGTGGTTGACCCAGTCAGTCCTCCGACAAGCTCAGGACGGGCCGATGGGAAGCAGCCTACCCGCCCTCGTGTTGGCGGTAGCGGTTGACTATGGGGAGACGGCGGTCCTTCCCGAAGGCGCGGTGGGTGATCTTGACTCCGGGCGCGGCCTGGCGGCGCTTGTACTCGTTCCGGTCCACCGCCGAAATCACTTGGCGCACCACCTGGGGATCGAATCCCTGGGCCACCATCTCCTGGTAGCTTTGGTCATCTTCAACGTACGCCTCCACCACCGGGTCCAGCACATCGTAGGGCGGCAAGCTGTCGGCATCCAGTTGGTCCGCCCGCAGTTCGGCGCTGGGCGCTTTGTCGATGATGGCCGCCGGAATAACGTTGTCCATAGTCCCAAAAGCCCGGCCCTGCCCGTTGCGCCAACGGCATAGTTCGTAGACCGTGGTCTTGGGCACATCTTTGAGCACCGCGAACCCGCCGGCCATGTCGCCGTACAGGGTGGCGTAGCCCATGGCCATCTCCGACTTGTTGCCGGTGGTGAGCACGATCCAGCCGAACTTATTGGACACCGTCATCAACACGTTGCCCCGGATCCGTGCCTGAACGTTCTCCTCGGCCACGTTGGCTTCGGTGCCCTTGAAACGCTCTTCCAGCATGTCGGTGAAGGCCCGGTGGGCCGGCTCGATGGGCACCTCCCACAGGTCCAGGCCAAGGTTCCCGGCCAGCTTCTTCGAGTCGCTGACGCTGCCCTCGGATGAATAGCGGGACGGCATGGTGATCCCCACCACGTTATCCTTGCCCAGGGCGTCGACGGCGACCGTTGCCGTCAGCGCCGAGTCCACCCCGCCTGACAGGCCGATCAGCGCCTTGGTGAAACCCGACTTGCGGAGGTAGTCGCCGGTGCCCATGACCAAGGCCCGGTAAACCTCTTCGGGCCCCTTCATCTGGTCTGCCATTGGCTGGGCGGCCAGCGGTTTTTTGCTTCCGGATGCCGCGCTTGAGACAGAAAGGGTCTTGGGCGCGCCCACGGTCTCCAGAGCGGCAGCGGTGGCGTCGGCCGGGCCTTGTTTCGGTTCGGCTGGTGTGTCTGGGAATTCGAGGTCGGTTATCAACAGAAACTCCTGGAAGGCGGGGCCGCGCGCGAGCAGCTCTCCGGTGGCGTCACAGACGATGCTGCCGCCGTCGAAGACCAGTTCGTCCTGTCCGCCCACCGTGTTCACGTAGGCGACGGTGGCGCCGTGTTCCAAGGCCCGCTGGGCGATCATCTCTTCCCGGAAGGCCCGTTTGCCAGCGTGGAAGGGGGACGCATTGATGTTGACGATCAACTCGGCCCCGGCTTGGCATTGGACCGTGGTTGGGCCCACCGGAAACCAGATGTCCTCGCAGATATTGACGCCGACGGTCACCCCGCCGATCCGGTAGACCGGGCAGACCGTGCCCTTCTGGAAGTAACGCTGTTCGTCGAAAACGCCGTAATTTGGCAGGAATATCTTGTGGTACGTGTCCACTATACCGCCGTCATAGCACAGGGCGGCGGCGTTGGTGATCCGCGGGCCCAGCTCTTCTGACTGCCGTTCCAAGGACGTTACGCTCACGTAGCCCAAGACCACGGCGATGCCTTTGGCGGCCGCGGCCACCTTTTCCGTGGCGGCAACGTTTTCGGTCAGGAAGGATTTCTTGAAGAGGAGGTCTTCCGGAGGGTAACCGGTGATGGCCATCTCGGGGAAGGCGACGAGGTCGGCCTGGGCCTCGCGGGCGCGTTCCAGGTAGTCCAAAATTTTGGCGGTGTTCCCGGGGATGTCCCCCACCGTGAGGTTGATCTGCGCCAGCGCCAGGCGAAAGGTCCGTGCCATGTATTCCCTCGTGTGGACTTTTGCCGAGTATACAGACTTCAGAATTGACTTGCCAATCAACATTGAGCCTGGAAAGCAATCACCGTGACGCCAAAAGCGAGGCCGGTGGTGGACAAGGGTTGCCCGCCGACGCTAACATTCCGACGTGCGAAGCCAAACGGCCATTCATAGGGCCAAAGGCCTTGATCAGTTCAACTTAGG
This sequence comes from Chloroflexota bacterium, assembly GCA_022570905.1. GTDB lineage: Bacteria > Chloroflexota > Dehalococcoidia > Lucifugimonadales > UBA3495 > UBA9611. Next base: position 5,881 of record JACZYV010000021.1, on the reverse strand, counting down.
AGCATCGCCATGGAATACGCCATCAACCACGTTCACATCAGGGCCGCCGACCCGCGGGCGTCGGCTTCCTGGTATGAGAAGATCTTCAATGCCAAGATCGTTTCGGAGCGCGAGGTCATGCCCGGCACCATCACCATCGGCATGCAGGTGGGCGGCCCCACGCGGCTGAACATCTCCTCCCAGCCGGAGGGGTCCTCCCCCAAAAGGGCCTCCGCCGGACTCAACCAACTGGGATTGGAGCACTTCGGCTTCCACGTGGAGGACCTGGAAGCGGAGATGACCCGTCTGGAAGCCGAGGGCATCCGCGTCGTGTTGCCCCTGACCGTTACGCCTCAGGGTATCAAATTAGCCTATATAGAGGGTCCGGACGACGTGCTGATCGAGTTGGTCCAGGCCGCCTGAGCAACGCGTTGAAAAACATTACTTGGATGGAAGGTATATTTCGATGCCCCAAAAGATGACCGGAAAACAGGCCCTGCTGGAGATGCTGAAGGCGGAAGGCGTGAAGCACATCTTCGGCAACCCGGGCACCAGCGAAGCGCCAATCATGGACATGCTGGGTGACTACCCGGAGCTCAGATATTTCCTGGCCTTGCAGGAGAGCGTCGCCATGGGCATGGGCGAGTCCTACGCCAGGGCCACGGAGAAACCGTCTCTCGTCATGCTCCACGTGGACAGCGGGCTGGCCAATGGGATCGCCTTAATGCTGGACGCCCTCAACACCGGGACCCCCATGGTCGTGATGTCGGCTAACTACGACGCCCGCAAGATCAACGAAACCAAGACCGACCTGGCTGAACTGGTGCGCCCAGTTACCAAATGGTCGGTGGAACTGAACCTTCCGGACCAGATACCATCGGTCATCCGGCGGGCGTTCCATGAGGCCAACAGCCACCCCAAGGGCCCGGTCTACGTGGGCTTCACCGCCAATGCCCTCGAGGGCGAGGCGGAGATGAACATCGTTCCCTCCAGCAAGATTCACGACTCCTACCGGCCCGACCCCAGGGGAATCGAAGAGGCGGTGTCCTTGATGATGGCCGCGAAGCGGCCGATGCTGATGGTGGGGGACCGGGTCTCCGAAGACCATGCCAACGACCTGGCCGTGGAACTGGCGGAACTGATGGGCTATCCGGTCTACCAGTCCCGGGGCGCGGAGGTATCATTCCCGACGACCCATCCCCAATTCTTCGGCAACCACACCCTTCGGGTCACCGCGGGCCGGGAGCTGCTCCAGGAGAAGGACCTGATCTTGGCCATCGGCATGGACGCCATGGACGAACTCTTTTACTGGGGAGACATCATCCTGGGCCCGGCAACCAAACTGGTCCACATCGACCCGATCCCGGGCCGGGCCGGGCGGTCGGAACCCACGGACGTTGGCATCGTGTCCCACTGCGGACTGGCCATAGAGGAGTTGATACGCTCCATCAAACCCCTCCTCACGCCTGAACTGGAGAACGAGATCGAAGGCCGTAAGATCGAGGTCGTGGCGGCGGCGGCGGCGAAGCGGAAGGCCTTTGACGACTCGGTGGCCGCTAAATGGGACAACAACCCGATGATTCCGGCGCGAATGATGTCGGAGTTGGCCAAGGCCATGCCGGCCAACGCCATCGTGGTGGACGACTCCATCAGCAACCGGGCAACCATGCGCCATTATTTCCAGGGCCAGAAACGGGGAGACCTCCGGGCTTTCCGGGGTCAGTCCATCGGCGGTGGCATCGGCGCCACCATGGGCGCTCAGGTCGCCAATCCAGACCGGCCGGTGTTTGGCATCATCGGCGACGGCAGCGCCATGATGACCATCCAGGGGTTGTGGACGGCGGCCAACGACAACATCCCCTGCGTCTTCGTGATCTGCAACAACGGCATGTACCGGGTCTTGAAGGTGAACTTTGACGTTTATCAGCGGGAGATACTGCAGCAGAAGGAATCGTCCGGTGAGAACCTCCCCTACTCGGATTTCCCAACGCCCTTCGACGTCGCGGCCATGGCCACGAGCATGGGCGTTCACGGTGAGCGGATCACCGACCCGGCCGAGATAAAGCCGGCGGTGGAGCGGGCGCTTGCCTCGGGCAAGCCGGCCGTACTGGACATAGTCATCGACGGTTCCCTATAAAGGGTTCCCAGAAGACGGAGAGCAAGTTGGATATATTCGAGACGATAGTCGCCAAAGCGTCAGGGATCTCCGCCGGTAGTCGCTTGGCCGGCGTACTATCCCTTCGCCGCGACATTCTGGAACTGACGGAGAATTCCCATGAGGCGTGCCTTCGGCCCAACCAACCAGGGGGGCTGACGCACTCCGAGCGGGCCGGTCTGGCCTGCCGGATAGCCAAGCGGAACAACGAAGTGGCCCTAACGCGGCATTATGAAAGAATGTTCGGAGTGGGCAGCCAGGCCCTCAGCGATACTGGTTTTGACGGCGGCGGCGACACCAGGTTGAAGGCCATCATCCGGCACACGGACCTGGTGACACTCAACCCCAAGGAGGCGACGGCTGACGATATATCAGCATTGCGCTCGGCCGGGCTCGACGATGCGGATATCGTCCGGCTCTCGGAACTTATCGCCTTCCTCAGCTACCAGATCCGGGTGGTCGCCGGCCTTAGGTTGATGGCGGAGGTGGCATGAGCGGGCCGATCAAAGATTTCACGACTACCGTTCCGTTCTGGCAGCCACGGGTAACACCCGTTGAACTGGATAATGCCACGGACGAGCAACTGGCGGCGATGAAAGTCACGGTCTCCAACACCAAGATCGGGGCGTACACGTTGGTCTTGGCGCTGGACCCGGAGACGCTGCAGCACCGCACGCCCCTTTTCAACGGAATAATGTATGGCCGGGGCGGACTGTCCCGGGCCGAGACCGAGTTTGGCGCGGTGGCGGCCTCGGTGGTCAACCGGTGCATCTACTGCGCCGCCGTCCACGCCGACCGGTACAACCAATTGACCAAGGACGAGACCGTGATGGACAGCATCTTCGCATCCAGTGAAAACGCTGGCCAAGACGCCGACATCTCCCCCCGCCAAAAAGCGCTATTGGATTTCGCCACCAAGCTGTCAAAGTGCCCATCCGAAGCCAAAAAGGCGGACGTCGAGCGGTTGGTCGAGAACGGGCTGGGCATGGGCGAGGTGCTGGACCTAGTGCTGTCAGCGTCCCTATTCGGCTGGGCCAACCGGTTGATGCATGTATTGGGAGACCCCCTGCCCCAGGACTAGGTCAGCCGACTATATGGTTCCTACCTTCATCGTTCCAACCGGCGTTCCAACCGGCGTCCCAACCGCCACGAAAAACCTCGTCAGATATCCGGTACGGCAAGATTGGCGTGCAGTTCTTTGGGGTTCGCGGTGAGCTTCGGAAAAATGCGCGCGCGGCTGGCGCAGCGGTTGCCCGTTTACTACGGCTGGGTGATCTTGGCCGCCGTTTCCGTGCCCAGCTTCGGGGCGCGGCCGGTGATGGCAGTCGCCACCCTTTCAGTCTTCGTGGTCCCCATGACCGACGAGTTCGGTTGGTCCCGGGGGCAGTTCTCCGGCGCCGTCAGCTTGGGCGCCCTATTTGGGCTCATCGTCTCACCCTTCGCCGGGAGATTGGTGGACCGGTACGGCTCGGGTGCGATGCTCTCGGCCTCCTCGGCGGTGGTGGGATTGTGCGCCATCGGGCTCTCCCTGACCGCTCCGGTCTGGTCCTTCTACGCGCTGTACGTTCCAGGCCGGGCGGTGTTCTCCAGTCCCCTGGAGCTGGGCACCTCAACCGCGGTCAGCAACTGGTTCATCCGCCGCAGGCCCTTAGCGCTGGCCTATATGGGGATCATTCAGGGCATCGGGCTCACCATATTTCCCGTCATCGTCCAGGTCCTGATCAACGGCTGGGGCTGGCGGACGGCGTGGCTGGCCCTGGGAATCTTCACCATCAGCACCGGCGTGATCCCGGTGTTGCTGTTGATGGCGCGGCGGCCCGAGGATATGGGACTGGAGGCCGACCCAGAGCGGGACCGCCAACCTGAAACTGACGACGGACTTCCAATTAGCGGCGAGCCGCCTCCGGCCCGTTACACCGAATCCAACTACACGGTACGTCAGGCATTATCCACCAGGGCCTTCTGGATGCTGTCCCTGTTCTCGGTGCTCTGTTTCGTGGTCCAAGCGGGCGTAAGCCTGCACCAGGTGCCCCATTACATCGGCCAGGGCGTGCCCCCGCACCTGGCGGCATTAACGGCCAGCACGTTCGCCTTTGGACAGGTGCCCGGCGGGCTGCTGTGGTCGCTATTGGCCAGGCGCGTCCCCCTCCGGTTCTTATTGTCGGCAGCGGCAGTCATCATGTCCGTGGGGGCCATCGGCACCGGGATCAGCGGTTCATTGTCCACGGGAATACCCATGGGTTTTCTGCTGGGGGTCGGCGTTGGCGGGGTGCATCTGCTGCTGCGGCTCACCTGGGCCGACTACTACGGAAGGTTGCACCTGGGGAGCATCCGGGGGCTGACGTTGCCCTTTCAGATCGGCGGCCAGGCCCTGGGGCCAATCATCGCCGGGTTCATGTTCGATGCAACCGGCGGTTACAAGATGCCGTTCACCATCTTCGGGATCATGGTGGCCTTCGCCGCGGTGATGGTCCTGACCGCCACTCCGCCCAGTCCGTTGCCGCAGGGCAGCGCCAGGACCGTGCAGCCGTCGGTTGAACCGGTTGGCAATTAAGGGCGGTCGCGGGAGAAGAGTGTCCCCCATCTCCGACTACGCCGAGCGCCGATTCGACCGAGCGTCCTCCCCGATGCATCGGGGGGAAGTCTCCCCGATATATCGGGGGACCTAACCTTCCCCCTTGCGAGAGGGAAGGGACAGCGAGACCTAAGCCTGGCTGGACTTCCTGCTGAAAACGGCGAACACCGGGTCGTCGGGCGGGCTGTTTTCTTGGTTGATGAAGGAGGCCTGGATGTCCTCGAAGTTCCCGGCTGCCTCCATGTAGGTGCCCACCAGGTCCACCCGTCCCCGGTCGGTGGAGTTGCGCCAGACCAGCACCGCCTTGGTGGGAAACATCCGGTTGGAGAAGCTAACGATGAAGACGCCGCCCGGCCGCAAGATACGGTTCACCTGGGCAAATGTCTCTACGGGCTTGGTCAGGTACTGGGCCGAAACGGTGATGACCACCGCATCGAAGGATTCGTCGTCGAATGGCAGGATAGGATCTGCGTTCACGTTATGAACAACGATTTCTTCCAGGTCGGGGTTCTCCTGCATCTCGACCCGGTTTAAGCCCAAACCGGCCATGCGTTTCTTGGGGTGGCCCTCAGGCCAATGGGACCGCCAACTACTCATCAGGTCCAGAACTTCAGAGTTTTCGGGGATTTGTTCCTTGAACAGACGCCCCACAGCCGCGATTGCCCCTTCGTCGATGTGCACCACCAGGCGGGGAGACTGATAGAAGACTCCGTCGTCCTCTTCGTCCTCCCGCTGGAAATTCTCAGGTGTGAACTTTGACTCCGTGGGGGTGCCTCCAACAGCCTGAATGGGCGTGCCCCGGCGGCACCGGCGAATTGTATCACGGCTTTGTCCGGCGTTACCGGCCTGCTGGTGGCGCCGCCTTGCAGAGATTACAATGCGCCCACCGAACTTTAAACGAGACTAAGCGAGGAGCAAAACGATGGCGTCAGACGACAAAGAGGAAATGCTGAAACAGATCACGGAAGCCAGGGGTTATACCCTGGAGATGCACCGCATCATGGCGGAAGTGGACATGGATTGGGTGACTAGCTACAACCAGTTCATCGACGCGACCTACACCGGACAACGGCTGTTGGACCGGAAGACCAAGGAGCTGCTGCAGGTGGCGGTGGAAACGGCGCTCCGGGCAGACATCGACCAGATCCAAGCCCACATCCGTGTGGCTATGA
>JACZYV010000168.1:0-6555 GCA_022570905.1 Chloroflexota bacterium | reverse complement strand
CCGCGTAGACCAGGTGTATCTGGGGCAGGTCCGAGTCGTCCGGACGGTCGATGGCCGTACGCTGGCCAATGGGCACAGGCGTGGGAGTGGGTGTGGGTGTGGGAGTGGGTGTCGGCGCAGGCGTGGGCGGTGGCGTGGGGGTAGGAGTAGCGATTTGAGTGGGCGTAAGCGTAGCGGTTGGGGAAGGTGTAGCCGTGGGCACGGTGGTGGCTGCGGCGGTGGCCACGATGGTGCTGGTTGGCGGAGACTTGGGTAGAGCCGTGATTGCCGGCGGTGAAGTGGCCGTGGGGTTTGAGGTTGCCGGAGACGCGGGCGTCAATGTTGCCTCTGGGGTGACTGAGATTCCGGAGCCGCCGCAGGCGGCCGCCAAAAAACCGATACAGGTTGCGGCGGAACAAAGAAGCCGGCCGCGCCTGGCCAGCATCAGGCGATCATGCCGCCGTCGATGGTCAGGACCTGGCCCGTGATGTAACTGGCCCCGTCGCTGCACAGAAAGACCACCGCTTCGGCGACATCCTCTGGGGTACCGAACCGGCCCATGGGTATCCGGGCCAGTATCTGCGCCTGCTTTTCCTCTGGTATCTCTTCCACCATCGAGGTGGTGATGTATCCGGGGGCCAGGGCGTTGACGGTGACGTTGCGGGAGGCGACCTCCCGGGCCACCGCCTTGGTCAGACCGATCAGTCCGGCCTTGGCCGCGGCGTAGTTGGCCTGGCCGGGATTTCCGGATAGACCCACGACCGAGGACATGTTGATCACCCGGCCCGACCTCTGCCGGATCAGATGGGTCATTACATACTTAGTGCAGAGGAACGCGCCGCGCAGGTTCACACTGATGACGCTGTCGAAGTCTTCCGGCTTCATCCGTATCAACAATTGGTCCTTGTTGATACCGGCGTTGTTCACCAGGATGTCGATGCCCCCGAAGTGTTCCACGACCTGTTTGACGACGGATTCCGCGCCTTCTACTTGGGAAACGTCCCCGCCGACCAGGTGGGCTTCCCCACCGGCCTTGTTTATCGAATCAACGACCTTTGCGGCGGCATCAGGGCTGGCGTGATAATTAACACCGACCTTGGCCCCGGCCTCGGCGAGGCGGCTGGCGACCACGGCGCCGATGCCCCGGGAAGCTCCGGTAACCAGTGCGACCTTACCACCCAGGTCGATGCCGGGCATCGGGTGGCGTTACCTGCCCGCGCCGCTGCCGGCCGCTTTTATGCCGGCTTTTTTGCTCCCCGCGCTCTTGTTCCCGGCGTTCTGATTCCCGGCGTTCTGATTCATGGAAGCAAGGTCTGCCCGCATGATTTCGACCAGGCCCAGCCGCACGTAGCGGACGGAGGTATTCACGGCGGCCAGTATCTCATCGGCCCGGCTGGAACCGTGGCCCAATATCACCGGGCCGTTGACTCCGAATAGCGGGCCACCGTTGGTGCGGGTGCGGTTGGTCAATTGGACCAACTCGGCGGCGAATTTGGACACGGTGACTTCGTCCAGCGCCGAGGACAGCCGCTTCTTGGCGAAGGCGGCGAAGGCCGCGCCGAGACCCTCGGTGAATTTGATCAGGATGTTGCCAACGAAACCGTCACAGATGATAACTTCGGCCTTTTCGGTGAAGAAATCCATCCCTTCGACGTTGCCGACGAAGTTCATATCGCTGTCTTGGAATAATCGATAGGCCTCTTGGACCTGCTTATTGCCCTTGGCCGCTTCGGAACCAACACTGAGCAGGGCCACCCTCGGGTTCTCGATCCCCATGTAGGTGCGGGCCCAGGTAACTCCCATGGACGCGAAGCTGAGCAGCAGCCCCGGGCGGCAGTCAAGATTGCTGCCGATGTCCACCAACACGGTATTGGGGGCCAAACCCAGGAACGGGCCGCCCAGGCAGGGCCGCTCCAGCCCTTCCATCAGGCCCAAGGTCAGGACCGCGCTGGCCATCGAGCCGCCGGTGGACCCCATGGAGACCATGACGTCGGCTTCGCCGCTTTTGACCAGCCGCGTGGCAACGGCCACTGAGGAATTCGGCTTGGTGCGCATGGCCCGCACCGGGTGCTCGTCGTCGCGGATCTTATCCTCGGAGGGCACAACGCGAACGGAGAGGCCAGATAGATCGTGTTTGGCCAGTTCCCGCTCCACCGGGTCCGGGTCGCCTACGAGTATTATCTCTGCATTGGTGGCCTTGGCGGCCGCGATGGCGCCCTGCACCGTCTCAACCGGCCCGTGGTCTCCGCCCATGGCGTCCATGGCCACCCGCACCGGCGCCGCTCCGTCATCCATCTTTTTCTGCATCGTGTTCCTGCCTCGTCTGACTGGCGTCCCGCCGGGGACCACCGTGCCATTCGCTAAAGGTCCTTACACCTGATTTATACGCAAACTGGCCGTGCCAGCTATCAATTCCTGCCCGCTGGTGCTGTTCCTAACGCCCACCGGATAAGTTCGGGATGAGCCCTTTTCCTTGGCCGGACCGCTCCAGGCCTCGACCCGGTCGCCCAGGTACGCGGCGCCTTTAAACCTGACCCGAAGCCCCCCCGATTCCAGCCAGTCCCGCCCGTGGGCGGCGGCCATCATCTCGGACACAAAGGCCAGGGTTAGCATGCCGTGGGCGATGATTCCGCCGAACTGGGTCCCGGCGGCGAATTCCGGGTCACGGTGCAGGGGATTGTCGTCGCCCGACGCCCTGGCGTAGGCGTTCAACTGCTCTTGGCTGATCTCTTTAGAAACGACCGCCAGGCCGCTTTTCAAGGGCCCGGTATCCTGTCCCTTGGCTTCCATTTGCGTTGCCTGAGGCGGCGGCGCAGGGGTGTCCTCGCTGAGCACGAGCACGGTGCTTTTAGACTTGAGCGCCAGCACGCCGCCAGACTCCACGCTGCAGACCACGGTGATGAACTCAAGGCCGGCGCGCCGGCGCGGTTTTTCCACCAGAGCGGTGATCTTTACCTCGCCGCCGATGGCGACGGGCGTCACGGTTTCAACTTCCTGCAAACTATGGATGGCGCCCGAAGGGAGGGCGAGCTTATGAAGCAGTGCGCCCAATGCCGAGGCTGCAGAGTAAAGGGGCGGCGCGATGCCGGTGTCTTTATAGATGGGGAGGGCGTCGCCGACCGCAAGCAGGTACTCGTCAACCGAGTCCTGCGTCGCGGTAAAGGAGCCCAGGTCCAGTTCGCGCTCAGTCTCAACCAGCAATGCCAGCACGCCTCCCTGCGCCGGTACCACCGGCAGGCCAGATTATACCCACGGCCAGGTTCCCCGGCAACATTATGCACGCCCAGCTTAGCCAGCTTTGACGCCGGCCTTCCAGGTGTGATTCCCGGATGCTGACTCGGCGTTTGCAGCGATCATCCCGCATGGCTAGGCCGGCGCTCCGAAATTCTCCAGCGCCAGGCCGGCGATGTGCTCCCCGATGGCCAGCGACGATGTTGCGCCGGGCGACGGGGCGTTCAACACGTGGATGGCGCCGCGCCCTTGAATGATGCTGAAGTCGTCCAACAGCGAGCCGTCCCTGGCCACCGCCTGGGCCCGGACACCGGAGCCGCCGCCGGCCAGGTCCGAGTCCTTGATATCCGGCAAAAGCCGCTGCAGGTCGCGCAGGAACACCCGCTTGTTGTATGACCTGTAGACCTCTCCGAGGCCGATCTTCCAGAATTTAAACGCCATCTTCCAGAATCCGGGATAGGCCAGATTTCCGAGACTGTCGCCAAGGCTGAAGTCCCGTTTGCGGTAGCCCTCCCTCCGCAGGGCCATCACCGCGTTGGGGCCGGCTTCGACGTGGCCTTTGATGTTGCGGGTGAAGTGTACGCCCAGGAACGGGAACTGAGGATCGGGGACCGGGTAGATCAACCCGGAAACCATATGATGGCTCTCCGGACGCAACGTGTAATACTCGCCCCGGAAAGGAATGATCCGGATCCCGACTTTCTCGCCGGTCATGGAAGCCACCTTATCGGCATACAACCCGGCGCAGTTGATGAGATGTTTGGCTTGGAGCGTCCCCTTGGTTGTCTCCAATGCCAACGAGCCTGAGGAGTGGGTGATCTTGCGCACCAGTGCTCCAGTGAAGATGTCTCCGCCGGCTTGTTGGAACTTGCCGGCGAAGGCGGCGGCCACCTTGCTGAAGTCGACGATGCCGGTGTGGGGCGCCCAAAGGGCCCGCACCCCCACGGTGTAGGGTTCGATCTCTTTCAGCCGCTCCGGGCCGACGATCTCCAAGTCGGGCACTCCGTTGGCCGTTCCTCTCTCGTAAAGGTCCTGCAGGCGGCCCAGTTCTGACTCATTGAGGGCGACGATGACCTTGCCGCACTGCTGGAATTCGATCTCATTCTCCTCGCAGAATCGGACCATGTTATTCCGGCCGGCCACACAGAATTGGGCCTTCTGGGAGCCAGGCCGGTAATAGATCCCCGAGTGCATCACGCCGCTGTTGTGTCCGGTCTGGTGGGTGGCCAGGTTTTCCTCTTTCTCCAGCACCGCCACGCGCCAGCTAGGAACTCGTTCCAGCAATTGCATGGCGGTGGACAGCCCTAGGATGCCGCCTCCGATGATCGCGATGTCGTACTGGCTCGATTCCATCCGCCGCCTCGTCAACTCAGCTTCAAGACCTTTGCCAGACTAATGCTGGCAATTGAGACGCTAAGGGTAGCCCGCCGGACTGGGCCGGTCAAGACTGGGTAGACCGACTTTTTTCTTGACCCTAAGGGCCGCCATGAAGTATTTTTGAATGTGGCTTTGCTCATGCGACTAATTCGCGGCCTGATCCCCGAAGAACGGGTCCTGCGCAGCCTGCGCATCGTCACCGAAAAGGTCATGCCGGCCTTCAAGTAATACCCTGATTTAATCAAGTAGGGAGTTGACCAAGTTGAAACTAGCAATATTGGACGATTACCAAGCTACCGCCAAGGACCTGGGCGACTGGTCTCAGTTGCCGCCGGGTACCGAGGTTGAGTATTTCCACGACCACATCGCCGATGAAGACCAACTTGTGGAACGGCTCAAAGATTTCGACATGGTCATGGGGATGCGGGAGCGCACCCCTTTCACCCGCTCCATACTATCCCGGCTGCCCAAATTGCGGCTGCTGATGACCACCGGCCTCCGTAACGCGTCATTCGACATGCAGGCAGCCACCGACCTGGGCATCCCGGTCTGTGGCGCCAGCGGCGCCGGCGAGGGCCCGACCGAACTCACCTGGGGGCTGATAATCGCCATGCTGCGGCACATCCATGAGGAGGAACAACGGTCCAGAGAAGGGACCTGGGGCACCACGGTCGGGGTGGGACTCAAGGGCAAGACCTTGGGATTGCTGGGGTTGGGCCATATCGGGTCCTTGGTCGCCAGGGTCGGTGCGGCCTTCGACATGAACATCATCGCCTGGAGCCAGAACATGACCGCCGAGCGGGCCAAGGAATGCCAGGCCACCCTCGTGGATAAGGAAACTCTATTCAAAGAAGCGGACATCGTTTCGGTCCATCTGGTGCTCAGCGACCGCAGCCGGGGCCTGGTCGGCGCACCTGAATTGGCCTTGATGAAGCCCACGGCCTACCTGGTGAACATATCCCGTGGCCCGATTGTTGACGAAAAGGCCCTGATCGACGTGTTGGAGCGGAAAGCCATCGCTGGAGCGGCCCTGGATACCTTCGATGTCGAGCCCCTGCCCAAAGACCATCCCTTGTTCAAGACACCCAACACCCTGATCTGCCCCCATCTGGGCTACGTCACCGAAGAGAGCTACCGGGCCTTCTACGCCGGAATCATCGAGAACGTCCGCGCATTCGTCAGTGGCGAGCCGGTCCGGGTGATAAACTCCGACGTGCTCACCTCGCCCCAGTTCCGGGGTTACGAGTAAGCCCGGTAGTCCAGAACCTTATCCGGCGAACAGGGAGAGCCCTCAGATGAAAGCGGTCAGATTAAACGAGTTCGGTGACGTTGACGTACTCAAGATCGAGGACGTGGCCGAGCCCACTCCCCGTTCCCATCACGTACTGATCAAGGTGGACTCAGCCGGGGTGAATTACGCCGACATCCTGCGCCGGGCCGGCAACTACCCCGGCCCCGGCCTGCCATCGTCCATGGGGCTGGAAGCCGCGGGCACGGTCACGGAGGTCGGCTCAGATGTCAGCGGCATCTCGGTGGGCCAGAAGGTCATGGGCATGGGGCCGGGCAGCCAGGCTGAGTACGTGGCGATCAACGGCAACTTGGTCTTCCCCTATCCCGACTCCCTTGACCCGGTGGAGGCCGGCGGCATGCCCATCGTGTTCCTGACCTCCTACCACATCCTGAAAACCAGGGGCCGGATGCAGTCCGGAGACACGGTGCTGGTACAAGCCGGAGCCTCCGGAGTGGGAACCGTCCTCATCCAGCTGGCCAAGGCCTGGGGCGCTAAGGTGATCGCCACCGCTTCGACCCAGGACAAGTTGGACCTGTGCCGGTCCCTGGGGGCCGACGTGACAATCAATTACACCGAAACCGATTTTGAAGCGGTGATAAAAGAGGAAACGGGCGGCGACGGCGTGCAGTTGGTGGCCGAGTGCGTGGGCGGCGAGGTCCTGGAGAAGAGCGTGCGGT
>JACZYV010000167.1:0-6760 GCA_022570905.1 Chloroflexota bacterium | reverse complement strand
CTCGGCCGCGTACTGGACGGCGGTGGACTTGGTGAAGATCCGCACCGCCCCTTTGGACGCGCTGTAGGCGGAGCTGGTGCGGCTGCCCACCAGTCCGGCTGTGGACGATATATTGATGATGGAACCGCCGCCCGCCTTTCTCATCTCCGGTATGGCCGCCTTGGTCCCCAGGAACACGCCCTTGGCGTTCACTCCCATTATCTCGTCCCATTGCTCAGATGAAGTCTCCAGAACGTGGCCCCGCCGCCAGATGCCCGCGTTGTTCACCAGGATGTCCAACTTCCCAAAGCTGGCTACCGCCGACCGGACCGCCGCGTCCCATTCGTCTTCGCTGGTCACGTCCAGATGCACGTAGAGCGCGTCGCCGCCGGCCTCGGCGATCTCGGCCGCCACGATGGTCCCATCTTGGTCTGCCACGTCGGCCAGCACAACCTTGGCGCCCTCCTGGGCAAACAGCCGGGCTTCCGCGGCGCCCTGGCCGCGGGCCGCTCCGGTGATCAGCGCTACTTTTCCTTGCAACCGCATCTCTAGCCTCTCTGGACCAATCTTTTCGGCTTGCCGGTTCGATGAGCAGTCTAACGCGAGAGTGGCGCAGACTCAATATCACGCCAATATCACGATAGATGCCAACTCCAAATGATTATTTGATAGTTATTGACAATGAAATCCCACCACGACTAATATATGAGACTAGAACCAAAGGCCGAAATACGCCTTGAAATTGCCCGTCCCCAGGAAACGGTACGGTATGTCTCGCCTGATTTAACGAGCATCGCCGAATAAGAGGAGCAATATGAGTGACCAGGATATCGCCTTGATGGCCCACCTCATGCGCCGCGCTGGATTTGGCGCCACCCGTGACGAGCTTGAAGCCCGAGTTGCCAAGGGCTACGAAGCCACGGTGGAGGAACTTCTCAGCACCGAAGAACAGGAAGAACTTGACCGCAATGAAATGCAGCGCTTCCACCCCTGGACCTGGCGTCCGGGAACGCTTCCCGGCATGGGCGCCGCCGAGTGGCTGCACGACTTGGTCAACACCAAGCGCCCCCTGGAAGAGAAGATGGCCCTTTTCTGGCACGGCTTCTTCGCCACCGGCGTCTCCAAGGTGGACCACTACGACGATGTCATGGACATGATCATTAAATTTAGGCAGAAGGGCTTGGGCGACTTCCGCGAACTGCTCCTTGAGATGGCCAAAGATCCAGCCATGATCTACTGGCTGGACAACAACGACAACCATGCCGACGCAGTCAACGAGAACTGGGGCCGTGAATTGCTGGAACTCTTCAGCATGGGCGTGGGCAACTACACCGAGGATGACGTACGGGATTGCTCCCGGTCCTTCACCGGCTGGACCATCCAGCCCAAGCTGCCCCGGGGCCCCATCGGCCGTCACGACTGGTTCTTCGAGTTCAGAGAGGAAGACCACGACGACACCGAGAAGACCTTCTTGGGCCACACCGGCAATTTCGACGGCGAAGACATCATCCGGTTCATCACCGACGACCCGGCCTGCGCCCGGTTCATCGCCCGCCACCTCTACAACTTCTTCGTGGCCGACGAAGCCCAGGTCCCCGCATGGTCGGTGACCCCGCCCCGCGACCCTGAAGCCGTTGACCTGCTGGCCAACACACTGATGAACAATGGCTACGACATGCGCACCACCCTGCGCGTGCTGTTCAACTCCGACTTCTTCAAGAACTCCCGCTACGAGCGGCTGAAGAACCCCACCGAAGTGGTGGTTGGCACTCTTCGGCTGGTCGGCGGCGCCGAGTTCCCCGCTCCCGGCATCGGCGACCTGTCCCGTCAGCCCAGCTACATGGGCCAAGACCTGCTCAATCCCCCTTCCGTTGAGGGTTGGCACACCGGCGCCGAGTGGATCAACAGCGGCTCCTTGATGCGCCGCGTGAACTTCACCGCCGAACTGGTGGGCGACGTTTCCCGCCCCGGTATCAGGAACATGGTCGACCGGATGATCGCCAAGGGCGACACTTCGTCTGAGGCTGTGGTCGATAGCTGCTTGGACCTGATGGGTCCGCTGGAAGTTAATCCTGAGAGCCATGTCGAGTTGGTCGGCTTCGCTAACGAAGGCGGAGACTTCTCCTGGAAATCGGCCGAAGACATAGAGAAATCCACGGTCCGCGTATCCGAGCTGCTCCAACTGATCGTCTCGTTGCGCGAGTACCAGTACGCCTAAATCGTAGGAGGATAGCTAACAGATGACTAGCACAAAGAAAGACCCGGTCCTGGTTGTATTCCAGTTGTCGGGGGGCAATGACTATCTGAACACAGTTATTCCCTACGCCAACCCGATCTACCACGACGCCCGCCCCACGGTGGGAATCGCCGAAGACCGCGTGATCAAGATCGATGACAAAGTTGGGTTCCACCCCGAGATGGGTCCTCTGAAGAAGATCTACGACCGGGGCGACATGGCCATCATCCATGGCATCGGCTACCCCAACTCCCCTCGCTCCCATTTCCGCTCGATGGACATCTGGCACACCTGCGAGCCCATCCAGCTTGGAACCGAGGGTTGGCTGGGCCGCGCCACCCGCGACCTGGACCCCGGCAAAGAAAACGTGCTCACCACGGTCAGCTTCGGTCCCTCTCTGTTCCGGGCCCTGACACTGACCGGGACCCCGGTGGCGGTCGTTGACGACCTGGACAACTACGGCCTGCTTACCGGCATCACCGAGGTTGAACAGCGGAACAAGATATTGGACCGCTTCGCCCGGATGTACTCTCCGGCCATCGGCAGCAGCGCCGTGATGGACTATCTGGGCCAGACCGGCCTGGACACCCTGAAAGGCGCCGACATCCTGAACAAGGCCCCCGTGATGTACTCCTCCAACGTTGAGTACCCCGACACCCCCATCGCCAAGAAGTTGAAGGGCATCGCCCAGGTGCACATGGCCAACTTCGGCACCCGCATCTTCTACGTCGATCACGGCAGCTTCGACAGCCACTCCAACCAAACCGGCATGGCCGACAAGCTGTGGAAGGACGTTTCCGAGGGCCTGGACGCCTTCTTGGACGACCTCCGCGAGCACGACGTCAGCGACAACGTCGCGGTCCTGATGTTCACCGAGTTCGGCCGGCGGACCCATGACAACGGTTCCGGCACCGACCACGGCGCCGGCGGAGCCGCTTTCATGTTCGGCGACGCCGTCAAGGGCGGACAATACAGCGAGTTCCCGTCCATGGAAGCCAAGGACCTGGAACAGGGCGACGTCGTACCCAACTACGACTTCCGCGGCCTGTACACCACCGTCCTGGAAGATTTCATGGGCCTCGACGCCAAGCCCATCGTGGATGGCAGCTTCGAGAAGTTGCCCATCTTCGCCTAGGCAGACCAGCCGATCCGTCCAGGCCAGCCGGTCTGGGCCAATCGGTAGATGCAGCAAAATACGGGCGGCGCATGCGCCGCCCGTAACAAGATGTCCCGGCGCGCAACCAGCGAAATGTTGTCCCGCCGGCCATCAATATACGGAGGAAAATAATGCTTACGGAAACAGTGGCAGGCAGGACCTACGATTACAGCCACAACGTTGGCCGCGGTGCCCAGTCGGGAATGGGATTCAACTGGCCTGTGTCCATGACCTTCGCCCCCGACGGCACCGTTTACGTCGCCAATCGGGGCAGCGAGAGCATCAGCAACGTCGGCTGGAACCGCACCGGGGTGGGCCAGCGGATCTCCAAGCTCACCATCGGCGCCCAGTGGGGCGAAGAGGAGTTCCTGGGTGAATTCAGCCGGTACGGAAACGGCGACGGCCAATTGATCTGGCCGGCCGGCATCGCTTCCAACGACCAGGGCGAAATATTCGTCACCGACGAATGGCTGAACCGGGTGTCAGTGTTCGACAAGGACGACAAGCTTGTCCGCTCCTTCGACACCGTCCAACCCGGCGAAAGTGAGCCTAACGGGGCCTCCGGCATCGCCATCGCCGCGGACGGCACCATCTATGTCAGCGACAGCCGCAGCCATAAAATACGGATGTTTAAGAATGATGGAACTTTCATCAGTTCCTTCGGGACCAAGGGCGTGAGCGAAGGACAGTTCGACTCCCCTTGGGGCCTGACCGTGGACAAAGACGGCAAGGTTTACGTTGCCGACTTCAATAACCACCGGGTCCAGAAGTTCTCGGCCGACGGCAAGTTCGAGGCCCAGATCGGCCGGCCCGGCAACAAACGCGGCGACTTGAACAACCCCACCGATGTGGCCGTCGATCCCGATGGCGACATCTACGTCTGCGACTGGAGCAAGAACGACTGGGACCGGGGCCGGGTCCACATCTTCACCTCAGAAGGCCAGTTCCTGACCTCTCTGGTCGGTGACGCTCAAGTGTTGTCGCAATGGGCGCAGATGACCGTCGACGCCAACGCCGACTACGCCAAGCGCCGCCGGGAAGTCCACTCCACCGAGCCCGAATGGACCTTCGCCCAGCCCACCGCAGTGGAATGGGACACGGCCAACAACCGGCTGATGGTGGCGGACACCCAACGCAGCCGCCTGCAGATCTACAACAAGCAGTCGGGCTATCTGGTGCCGCAGCTCAACCTCTGATTCAAGAGGCCAGCGGCCACGGCCGCCGGTATTTCAGATCAATCAGGAGCAACGAAACCTTGGCGGAGCCGTAACGGTCTCCGCCAAGGTTATTTTTAGAGAGTTTCCGAACGCCCATATCCCAAACTTCCAGGACCTTTGGACCCATGACAGATTCCATCCTTCTCGTCCCGGCGCGGTATCTGCGTTATGCCTAAGCAAATGGACCGGGAAGCCCGAGCCGGTTTCCTCAAGATGGCGCTGGAACAGCCCGAGATGACCTGCGCCGACACCCCCATCGAGATACTGGAGGCCGCCTCCGCCGAGGCCGAGCCGACACCATTCATGGAGGAATACTTCGCCACCGGCCACGCCGAATGGTTGGCCCTCAAGCACGGGCGCAGGATAAGCCTTCCCCAGAACCTGATTGACCGCGCAATATTGGTCCTCTGGAACCGGGCCTGCCTGCTCGACACCGACCGTTTGCTGGGCCAGACCAGCCCCGACGCCAACAAACCCTTCTTCAGCGACGAAGGGCTGTACTGATGGACGCGGTATCCATGGCTTTCCGATTTAAAGTCCGTCATTCTGACCCCGACATCGATCGGGAGAAGAATCTCGTTGCAACTGAGCAAACCTATTGCAACGAATGGAACCCGATGGTTGCGGAATGTACTAAAATCCCCCTTAATCCCCCTTTTAGAAAGGGGGAGACGATTCCGGCTCAATAAGTCGCTGCCGGGCACCGAAGGTAATTCCCCCTTTCGTAAAGGGGGCTAGGGGGATTTCCGCCCTCGCAGCCAAGCTCCACAGCATTGAGAGGTGAACCATGCCCGAACAGTTCAACTACGGCAAACTTTTCTCGGCGGCGTCCCGGGACGCTGCTCCGGGCTCGGTCCGGCACGCCAAATACGACTTCGCCGTGGCCTACCCGGACCCGGACAACCTGCCCTTGGAGGGTCTGATCGAGTCTCTGAAAAGCGGGTTTGAGCGAGAGGGCCGGGACCTGGCCTACTACTCCGACGCGTCGGGATACCCAGAATTGCGGCGGCTGGTGGCCGAGAAGTTGGCCCGCGAACGCAACATGACAGTGTCCGCCGACGACATGGTGCTGACCTCCGGTTCGGGCGAGGCGATCGGCATCGTGATCCAGGCCCTGACCGACCCCGGCGACGTCGTCCTAACCGAAGAGTTTGTCTACCTGGGGACCTTGAACCAGATGCGCCGCTACGGGGCCGATGTGGTTGGCGTCAGATGCGACGACGACGGGATAATTCCAGACGACCTGGATTCGGTCATCACCGAACAAGTGGCCAACGGCAAGAGGGTCAAATACCTCTACACCATACCGGCCTTTCAGAACCCATTGGGTTGGACCATGGGCCTGGAACGCCGCAAGCAGGTGCTGGAAGTCACGGGCAAGCACGGAATCCCGGTGTTTGAAGACGACTGCTACGCCGACCTGCGGTTCGAGGGCGAAGACGTAACCTCTTTCCACTCCCTGGATGACACCGGACGGGTGGTTTACGTGGGGTCGTTCTCCAAGATAATCGCCCCCGGCATGCGCATGGGCTATCTGGTGGCTCCCAAAGAAGTCATTGGACGGGCCTGGAGCTTCAAGGCGGGTGGCGCGGTGAGCCAGTTCACCGCCCTGACCATCGCCGAATACATGAAGGGCGGTCTCGACCAACACATCGAGGAGCAGAACCGGGCCCTGGCGGCGAAACGGGACGCCATGGTGGCGGCCTTGGGGGAGAATTTCGGAAGCTCCGTAACCTGGACTGTTCCCCAAGGCGGGCTTTACGTCTGGGTCAAGTTTCCCGAGGGCACCGATCTAGCCGCAGTGCAAGAAGAGGTCTTCGATGACGGGGTCAGCTACTACAACGGTTCCCAATTCTCGCCAACCGGCGTAGGCTCCAACTACGTGCGGCTCTGCTTCGGGCACCCGACCATAGCGACCATCCATGAAGGCGTGGCGGAGTTCGCCCGAATCCTGGACCGCAAAAAAGTGTTCCCCGGATAGCGCCTCTTTTAAAATTGGTTTCCTTTGGTCCGCTCGTGGTGCGCCATCCCTGGTCCGTTCGTGGTGGGTTGAGCAATCGCCACCAACATACCGATTAGCCTCAGGAATTCTCGTCCTAGAAGCCAACGATTGTCTAATGCGGCTTGGCTTTTCAGCGTAATGCCAAATTATGGTGGAGTTGGAACTCCTTC
>JACZYV010000166.1:0-6770 GCA_022570905.1 Chloroflexota bacterium | reverse complement strand
ACCGCTGCATCTTGGTTGCCATTTCGGCGACGCCACGCGTCTGGACGGCGGCGACGCCTGGGTTGGCCGGTCCATCGATCTGGCCCGGAGGATCGCCGAGGCCGCCGAACCAGGATCGTTGTTGGTTACTGAGAACGTGCTCGACGCCTCGGACGTCGCCATGTACGAGTTCCAACAAGCGGGTGTTCATGTGTTGGAAGGAGACCAACTCCCTCAGAGGACCCTCTACCAGATCACATCGTCGGCGCAGGACGCACTCGCCGGCATGGGTGAGCGAGACACCGCCGAAACCTCTTTCCTGGCTGGCGTTGCTTACATCGGGACCGATAAGGAGAACGGGGAAGAGGAAACCGGCTGTTACCGCCGGGCCCTGGAGATGAGGCCCGACTATGCGGAAGCCCACAATAATCTGGGCGTGGTGATGCGCGCCAATGGAGAAGAAGGCGTGGCGGCCGAGCATTACCGTCAAGCGATCAAGATTCGGGCCTGGTATCCGGAAGCCAACTATAACTATGCGGTATTGCTGCACTCGCGCGGCAACCTGCATGGGGCCGCGGAACGGTATCAAGAGGCTTTGCGGATGCGTCCCGACTACGTTGACGCTCACTACGGATTGGGCAACCTGCAGCGGGCGGCGGGCGAAGCCGGCCAGGCGGAACAGCACTTCGTGGAGGCACTGCGGCTGAGACCGGAGTACGCCGAAGTGCACAACAATTTCGCGATCCTGCTGGACGACATGGGCCAGGCGGAACGGGCACAACAACACTACCGGGAGGCCGTTCGAATACGGCCCGATTACCCGGAGGCACATTATAACTCTGCCCTCGCTCTGGAAAACGCAGGGCAGTTGGAAGGCGCCGAGGCCTCGTATCTAGAGGCGCTTAGTCTCCGGTCCGAATATCCCGAAGCCCATAACAACCTCGCCATTCTATTGCAGGCTCGAGGCGATCTTGAGGCCGCCGAAGTGCACTACCTCGAGGTGCTGCGGCTGCGCCCCGGCGACCCGGAGACTCACTACAATTTCAGTCTTCTGCTCAGGGCTCAAGGACGGGAATCTGAGGCGGATGAGCACTTCAACACCGCTCACGAACTTGCCCCCGCGGAATGGTTTGGGGCGCCCCAGAATGGCGGACCAGGTCCAGGAGACGCTTCATCACGGCAGATGGATGGGCTGACGCCGCGGGAGATCGAAGTCTTGACCCTGGTGGCGCAAGG
This sequence comes from Chloroflexota bacterium, assembly GCA_022570905.1. GTDB lineage: Bacteria > Chloroflexota > Dehalococcoidia > Lucifugimonadales > UBA3495 > UBA9611. The sequence goes on along the minus strand of JACZYV010000166.1, from coordinate 5,555 downwards.
CCGAAGCAACCAAGAAGTGGCGGACGAACTGGTCATCAGCCTCCGCACCGTTGCTCACCACGTGACAAGAATCTTGACCAAGACCAACTCCGGCAACCGGACAGAGGCGGCCGCCTACGCCAACAGGCACGGCCTGGTTCCCTGACCGGGGCTGCGTCAGCCGGCACGGCTTCACCAAGTTCCCTCGGCTCGCGCTGTTATGGGAAATTGTTCCCATACCGCCGGGCTCTCCACTGGCAGAAATTCCCCTAGCCAATAGAACCTCTGGCGCCAAAAATGGGAACATATACCGATGCCCAAGGTCTGCTGCCCGTTTATTATTCCCTCACACCGCCGGTGCGGCGGATACACAAACCGATGGGAGGAACCGAAGATGACAGTTTATATGGTGGAGCGAGACTTGAAGGGAATAACCATGGAACAATTGGGGGCGGCGCAGAAGGCAGCGATCGAGACTTCTCAGAAGTTCACGTCGGAAGGAAAGGCGGTCCGCTATATCCGGAGCACCTTCGTTCCTGGCGACGAGCGGTGCATGTGCCTGTTCGAGTCCGATAGCCAGGACTTGGTGAAGGACGTGAACGAGACCGCCGGTATACCCTTCACTGGAATCGTGGAAGCCCTCGATCTGACCCCGTAGCCTGGCCGCACGGCCTGTCTGATCGCCCAAACGTCCGGCGGAGAGATCATCGCCGCCGGGCGTTTTTCTTTTCCCGGTTTTCTAGTTCTTTCGGGGATAGACCGGTCAACCTACACCACCAGGCTGTCAAAGAGATCGTCCATGTCGGTGGCCTCGTCGATGGCCCAGATGGTCTCCAAGACCTGGTCGCACTGCATATCCGAGAGCACTGGGGCGGCGAAGCTGCGGAACTTTCCCTCCAGTTCTTTGTCGTCCAGGGGGTTGTTCTTGTGGCCCTTGGAGAAGGCGGTGTGGGCGGTGTGGACCCCGCCTGACCGGTCGGTTACGGTGATCCGGCAGTTGTACTCGGACGGGAATTTGGCGGTGAACTCCGGGTCTTCGCTAAGGGTCATCTTGGACATGGTGTCCCGCTTGGTGGCGTCGGCGATGCCCTTGGGTGTGAATGTGCCGGGAGTTACCGCGCCTTCTTGAAAGGCCACGGCCACCAGGAATGGGATGCTGTGGTCGGCGGTCTCCCGGGTCTTGGGGTCCCATTTCTCAGGCTCGCTGGCGGCGGTGCTGGCGGCCGTGTGATATGTGTCTATATGGATGGACTCGATGTCGGCCAGCGCCACCTCTTTGCCCAATTCCAGGGCCAGGCCGATGGGCGCCTGGGTGTGGATCTGAGACGGGTAGCTCTTCACGATGGTCTGAGTGATTCGGAAGGGGTCGTCATCGGCCCGGCTGGCGCCCAACGGAAACTCGGGAATCTCCACGGGCTGGCCCACGGCCTGCTCCCAGAGCCCCCGTTTGCCGTCGAAAGGCTCGTTCGGCCCGCTCATGCCCTCGGCCGCCAACATGGCGGCGAACACGGCGGAGCGAGTGGCGGCGGCGGTGGCGCAGCCCTTCCACATGGAGAGCTCGCCGCTGCGGGTTACCGCCAAGGGTAGCGAGGGCGTGATGGCCAGGGATATGGCGTGGCCCATTTGCTCTTGGTCCAACCCCAGTATCCGGCCCGCTCCACAGGCGGCGCCAATGACGCTGAACATGCCCTGGTCCCAGCCCAGGTCACTGGCCACCACCTGATCGGACAGGCGGCAGAAGACCTCATAGGCCAAGGCGATGGCCGTGACGATCGTGCGGCCGTCGGCCACCATGGGGTCGGCCACGGCCAGCACGGCTGGGATCATATCGCTGGGGTGCCCGCCGCCCGGAGAGAAGTAGGAATCGTTGCAGTCCAGGTAGCGGACCATCACGCCGTTGGCGAACCCGGCCATGTCGGGCGAGGTGTACTCGTTGGTGCCCAGGACGCGTGCGGGGGTGGTGCTGGTGACCGACGACGCCATGGCCCTCGCTATCTTGGCCGGCTCGGATACGAAGCCGCCCATGGCGCAGCCCATGGTGTCCACCAGAGTGCGCTTGACCTGGTGCACCGTCTTGGGCCCAAGTTCCTCATAGCTGAGTCGGCAGGCGTATGATGCCAGCATTTCGGTGGTGCGGTCCATGGCTTATCTCCTCGCAGGGCTAATGGGTCTTGTCGATCGTGGGTGGTCTCGAACTATACTCCCCGAATCGCGCTTGGCCGGCAAATCCGTCATCCTGAGAAGTCCGCCCCCATTCTGTCATTCTGAGCCAGTCCCGACGCGTCGGGAAAGAATCTCGTTGTCCAACTTCAAGGTTGTTACTGTTCTGCGGGACCGGCAACTCGTCTCCCATCAGAAACGGGATTCCTCGCCACCCTCGGAATGACAGTGGGAGGGACGGAATCAGGTCTCTGCTGGTCCCGCTTCTGTTCATCGCTGTCAGAGCGGTCTCCATGGATTCCGGCGAAGGCCGGAATGACGAAAGTGAGTTGCTGCCCATTTTCATGCGTGATGAACAGCAACTATCTGGATGACTCAAGTATAGACCGGTCCGGCCTTCTGCCTAGCGGAGGACGGCTTCGGCCATGCGCTCCAGTTGTTCACCCATCTCTTGCTCGGTCTCCACGTGCTCGGGGCGGACCACCACGCGGTCGGCACCGGCATCAATCAGAGAACGAACGATGTCCCGCTCCGGCAGCTGGCCGTAGACCGAGATGGTGATCGACTTGGGGTCGCGGCCCGCCTCGGCGGCCATGGCGTCCAGCTTCTTGCGGCTCTCCTCCACCTGCGCGGGCGTTACCCGGTTGGGCAGCCAGCCATCGGCGTGGGCCACCACCCGGCGCAGCACATTCTTGGCCATCCCGCCCAGGATGATCGGCGGATAGGGCTTCTGGAGGGGCTTGGGGTAGGACCTGACCAACGGAAAGTCGAAGTAGCGGCCATGGTACTCAGCCTCGTCCTTGGTCCAGAGTTCCTTCATCACCTCGATGGCTTCCCTGGTCTGGGTCCAGCGGTGCTCGAAATCGCCGCCCATCATCTCCGTCTCTTCCTTCAGCCAGCCGGTGCCGATGCCGAACAGGAACCGGCCGCCGCTGAAGCGGTCCAGGCTGGCGATCTCCTTGGCCAGGAGAATGGGGTTACGCTCTGGCACCAGGGTGATGCCGGTGCCCAGCATTATCTTGCTGGTGGCGCCGGAGGCCCGGGCTAGGGCGATGTAGGGGTCGGTGAAATGGGAGTAGGTCCACGGTATCTCTCCGCCGGTGGCGGGGAAAGGACTGTCGCTGTGGACCGGCACCGCCGCGTGCTCGGCGTACCAGATGGACTCGAAGCCCAAGTCCTCGGCCTTCTTGGCCATGAATGCCGGGTCGATGGTGTAGGCCGGCAGGGGGACCGATGTTCCAACTTTCATCTTCTTCTCTCCAGTGTCGATTTTGGTTTCGGGGGTCCTTGCACCTATGTTTCTGAGATAGCCGTTGTGGCAACCCGTTCGTCCTGAGCTCCGTCGAAGGACCATGCCTTCTGCGGGCACATGGTTCGACGGGGCTCACCACGAACGGCACTAACGGAGCTCACGACGGACCGTGTCGAAAGCGTTGATTTTCAGAGGACTGCATGGGTCTGGCATTTTCTAGTCTCCGGCGGGCTGTGCCTCTTTCACCTGTGACTCAAGCAGGCTGTATCTTTCTCCAGCCATCTGGGCGACCCTGGGTACATCCTCCTCGAGCATATAGCCATCGGCCACCAGGTCTTTCGCCGCGGTTTCCACCCGGTCAAGGTAGCCTTGAAGGGACTCGTAACGCTCCTCCACTGAGGGACGGGGGTCTGAGGCGTCTTGACGCTCTTGCCGGGTGAAGGCGAAGGGCACGGTGGAGCCCATGGTTTTGTGGGTCTGACCGGGTCCTCCGGTGTCCGGGTGGCGCAGGTTCCAGCCCGTGACCGTGGCCAGGGGCACTGCCACATCGGGGAGCCGGATACCGGCCAAGTCGTTGCCGTCCCGGTCCACGGCTGACACCATGGCCGGATAGGGTTTTCCCGTGACCGGCGGCAGGTTTTCGGTGATCCCTTCCTGCGGCCCGAAGTCGAACCGGGCCAGATGCCTCAGGTGGTCCGGGAAGCTAAATCCAGGGAAGGCCTGGAATACGGCTTTCAATGATTCGGATGGGACCGCAGTGCCGTCGTCGAGGCGGGCATGTTTGCTTGGCGGCGGTGTGGTCCCTTGACTGACCCAGGCGTCCAAGTTGACGACGGCGGCCCGCATCAGCGGACGCCAGTCCACCCAATTGAAGGGGTGGAGGCCCATGGCGCCGGTGTCCTGTGTGTGGCCCAGCGGCAGCGCGCCGGCGTTGTGCTGGGTGCCCGAGAAGTGGTAGATGCGCACCGAGTCCGCCGGTCTGATGTCCTTGGCCCCGGTGGCGTCGACGTGGGTCAAAGCGGCGTGGCCGGCCCAGTATTCGCTGGAGGTATTGGTCAAGAATATCTTGGGAAGTTTGGCTCTCGCGGTCAGCCGCAAAAGCAGGCCATCGGTCCGGCCGGTCTCGGGGTCGGTCTGGCCGGTGTCGGCGAAGGGGAAGACAGCGCCGGTACTGGCCTTCACCAGGTTGGACGGCTGGCCGAAGCGCTGGTTGAACTCGCCCCGGCGGCCCCCGGCGATGTGGGCGATGATCCCGTCGAATACCATGCGGTCTTCCTCATCTTGGTTCATGGCCAGGTAGAGCATATGCCGTAGGAATCTGCCGCTCTGGGACGAACCAAAAGCCAAGGCATGTTGGATGTCGCCGGCGCAGGGATTGTCCGGGTTGTCCGAGTATCTGAGGTGGGAGACCAGGTCCCGCACCCCCGCGAACCCTAGTCCGATCACGGGCGCGGTGGCGGTGGTGTAGATGCAGCGGTAAACCTTGCCCGGCTCGAATCCCTTGGCCATGCCGATGTGATTGGCGTCGGGGGTTAAGTTGCCGTTTTCCAGTTTGCCGAATGCCCAATCGGAGCGGGGGATGACGGTGGCGGGGCCGCCATCATACTCTTGGACGGTCAGTTCGGCATCGGGCTGGTCCAGGCTGTTGGCGGGATAGGGCAGATGGCGCCGGTCGGAGAGCATCTGGGTCGTGGCCGCTTCGTTGGGCTGGAACGTGACGGCGATGCGTCCCGAGATGCCAGTGGCGTTGGGCACGTTGATCCTGAGGCCTCCCGGACCTTCTGGAACATCGTGCTGCCAGCCACACCAGACCTGGGTGTAGCCCCGGCGCATCAGGAACCCGTTGCCGGGGGCCATGTGGTCGTCGTTCGGCGCGCCATTGATGCGGCGCAGCGACATGACGTTGCCCCGGTTCACCACGTCGAAGAATAACTTGTGGCTGCCCTTCTGCTGGTCCACGGGCTTTAGAATCCTGAGATCGGCCGAAAACTCCACCAGTCCAGCCGGGTTTTTGGGGGCCAGTTCCAGGTCCGTGATCAGGCTGTTGGCGGGGTCTGCCGGGTCAACGGCGAAGTGGACCGTGCCGTCCAACTGCTCGTAGGCGCCGGTGTCCCCGAAGGTCATGCCTCCGGCGTAGGGGCCGCGTTCTTTGATTCCGATGGGT
>JACZYV010000165.1:0-6817 GCA_022570905.1 Chloroflexota bacterium | reverse complement strand
GCCCTGCGCCTGGGTCCGCTCTGTGGTTGTCATGGCAATAGCCCTCAAATTCTTCTTTGTGATAGGCGTGGAAATCGTAGCAATGGCCCAGCCGACCGTCAACCACGGGCTTCCGTTGGTCTACTTCACTGTCCGACGTTCTATCTTGACCGCCCGGCCCGTTTTGGCCGACTGGATTACCGCCGAGTTGATCTCGGTTGACCTCAGGCCGTCGATGCCCGTGGCCGCCGGCTCCCGGTCTTCGTTGATCGCCGATCCGAAATCGGTCAGTTCGGCGATGAAGTTGGCCAGGTAGTCGTACTCCCAACTTTCTTTCTGGTTGACGGTCTCGCTGACCACCTCCACCTCGCCCATGCGGGCCTCCCAGACGGTGGCCCGGCCCGTGATGCGGCCGTCGGTGCCGTAGATGGTGAAGTCGTTCAGGGTGTCGGGCAGCATCCTGCCGCAGGTAACGCTGGCGATGGTCCCGTCCTCCAGGCGCAGGGCCATGCTGGCGATGTGCTCCAGTGGTTGGGCCTCGGTCTGGCCGTCGGTCATGGCTGTGACCTCCGTGACCTCCTGGCCCATGACGAACCGCATCAGGTCGAACACGTGGACGCCAAGACCCATGATGACCGAGCCGCCGCCCATGGCTTCAGGGTCTTCCCACCAGCCGCGCAGCCCGGACCGGGGTTTGTGTTCCGGTTCGCCTCTTTCGCCGCGGCCCCAATGCCCCTGGATGAAACGGATCCGGCCCAACTTGCCCTGAGACACCAGGTCGCGGGCCAGGATGTGGGCCGGGTGGAACCGCAGTTCAAAGCCCAGGCCCAGTTTCACGCCATTTGCCCGGCATACCTGGACCATGGCCAGGGCATCATCCACCGACGTGGCCATGGGTTTCTCCGATAGTACGTGCTTTCCGGCTTTGGCGGCTTGAGAAGTGTGTCCAACGTGCAGGGCATTGGGCGAGGCCACGAAAACGGCGTCGATGCGGGAATCGGCCAGCAGGTCGTCCATGTTGGAATAGCCAACCTGCGCCCCGTGGGCCTCGGCAAAGGCGTCGGCCCGCCCTTGGTCCCGGCTCAGGACCGCTATCAGCTCGGCCTCCGGCGTAAGCCCGATGGCCGGCGCCAGCTTCTGGCGTGGGTGCATCCCCGCGCCGATGATTGCCCAACCTAACGCCACTGGCAGCCTCCTTGCGAATCCGGGCCGGTACGGACCCAGTTGTATAAAGCTGGAAGGCCACTATAATACCGCCAACGTAAAGAGGATCACATCGGAAAGTCAGGTACTCGCTAGGAGACGATGTTATGGGTTCGGTAGTGGACAAGGTCCAGTTGGTCAAAGTGGAATCGGCGCGGATCGGGAAATACCTGAAAACCCTGAAGCCCGAAGCCTGGTCGACCCAGAGCGCCTGCGACGCCTGGCAGGTCCAGGACGTGGTGGCCCACCTGACCGGGGCCGTTGATAGATTTGGACCCAACATCGTCCGGGGCGCTGGGGGAGACGGTTCCGCGCCTGAGGGCATGCCCCCGGCCGGTGAGGGAGACATGGCCGCGCGGTTGCGGGCCAACGCCCAGGTGGCCATCGACTTCAGAGAGAGTCTGGGCAGCAAATTGCTGGCGACCTACAATGACGGCAGGGTGAGGTTTGACGAGTTCTTGTCTGGATTGCAAGACGCGGACCGGGACAAGCCCTGCTACCACCCCGCCGGGACAATCTCGGTGGAGACCTACTTGAACCTGCGCATAACCGAGTTGATAGTCCATGAGTGGGACATTCGTTCCAGGCTGGAACCTTCCCCGGTGATGTCGGCGGAGAGCCTGCCGGCGATCCTAGAGATGTTTCCGGTTTTCGTGGTTGGCCGGTTGTTCGACCCGGGGTCCAACATCCCGACTTCCACCCGGTTCCGGTTCGAACTGACGGGCGCCGTGCCGGGCAGCCACGACATCGTGGCTGGAGGTGGCCAAAAGGCCCTGATGGAGCCGGCCGGCGGCAAACGCCCGGACGTCATCTTCGGTTGCGATTCCCAGACATTCGTCCTGCTGGTTTACGGCCGCATCAGCATGGAGAGCACGATGGCCGATGGGAAGGTCGTCGCGTCGGGCGACAGCGGTTTGGCGGCCCAGTTCGGACGTTAAACTCCAGACTTTCGGCCCGAGCTCGCCATGAACGGGCTGGAAGCGGTGGGTCGCCAAAATTCCGCTCGTCCTGAGCCCCGACCTAGGGTCGAGGGTCTCGATGGAATCGGACCTGTCGAAGGATGTGCATAAGTCACGCTCATGGTGGAGATCAATCTCAACCCAGACGGTGGTTCGACGGGCTCACCACGAACGGAAGGAGGCGGTGAATCGCCAACAAAAAGTTCGTCCTGAATTCCGGCGGGCGCACTACCAGCAGGCAGACGGGCGCACCACGAGGGGCAGGTTTGCCAACAATCCGTTCGTCCTGAGCCTGTCGAAGGATGCGCATAAGTCACGCTTCCGGCGGAGAACATCCTTAACGCAGGCGGTGGTTCGACGGGCTCACCACGAACGGACAGGTGGGCGCGCCACGAGCGGGTAGGCGGGATTACCACGAACGGAAGGAGACGTCTGTACAGTTCGTCCTTTTGCCGATTCAGTCCAATCCGGAGGCGAACCGCTCGGGGGCGTAACCCTGGATGGACAGGGCAGTCTCGCCGGTGGTCATCAGGTCGGCGATCGACTTGCCGATGCCAGTGGCCAGCAGGATGCCCTTCTTGCCCGCGCCGGTGGCCAGATAAACATTCTCCCAGCCGGGAGCGCGCCCCAGGACCGGCAGCCAGTCGGGGGTGACGGGCCGTAGGCAGGCGGTGTGCTTCACTATCTTGGCGTCCGCCAAGTCGGGGACCAGCCGGACCACCCGCTCCCTGATCTCCCGGGCGACCTGTTCGGATGGTTCCCGGTCGAATCCTTTCCAGTCTTCGGTGGTGCCGCACCAATTCAGACCGTCCAGCTTGGGGTAGATGGTGCCTCCCCCTCCGGCGATGTCATGTTTGAACGGCTCGCCGTTATTCTCCAGCCGGATGATCTCGCCCTTCAGGGGGTCAACGGGGATATACACGCCGAGCCAAGATTCGGCCCGCCGCGACCATGGTCCCATGGCCATGACCACCTGGCCGCAGGAGATCTCGCCGTCGGCCAGGATAACCCGGTCTATCTTGCCGCCGCTGCCCTCTAAGCTTCTGACGTTTCCGGCACGGACCGTGGACCCCATCTTTTCAGCGGCCGCCGCAAAGGCCTCGGTAAGGTCGTGGCTGTCCACCGCGTGATTGCCGTAGTCGTAGAGTCCGCCCAAGACGCCGGATGCGATACGGGGCTCCAATTTGGCGATCTCATCCGGTTCCAGCCAGCGCGCGTTGAACCCGTCTACTCCTTGGAACAGTTCGACCTGTGCTTGCAGGTCCGCCACATCCGGCTCCTCCAAGGCGAGGTCAATCTTGGCGACCGCCCGATGCTGGTAGTCGATGCCGGACTGTTCTTTTAGGCTGTCGTACAGGTCTAAATGCAACTGAAAGCACTCCCAGCCGAAGGCGCCAAGGGGGCCGGGGATCCCGATGCCGGTCAATGGGTTCAGCCCGCCGGCGGAGTATCCGGAGGCCTGGTTTCCGACGCCTTCCCGTTCGATGATGATGGATTTCACCCCGGATTGGCCAAGGTAGTAGGCCACGGCACAGCCGGCCACTCCTCCACCGATTATCGCCACGTCTGTGGTGTCAACCATGTTTACTCCGTGTGTGATTTTGGATATTCATTCATCTGTTCTCTCCCCCTCACAAGGGGGAGAGTTAGAGAGGGGGCGTGTCCCCTTCGCTGCAGAAGAGCTTCAATGCGGCAATTCATTCCCCCATCTCCGACTACGTCGAGCGCCGACTCTATCGAGCGTCCTCGGCACCGCCGGGAAGTCGCGACTTCGCCGGACCTAACCTTCCCCCTTGCGAGGGAGAAGGGACTTTGTTTATCCGGTACTGATGGCATGGCGTTGCCGATGGCGATAAGATGGACCTAGATTCAGGAGGTTTACATGCCCATCTATGAGTATTACTGCGCCGGGTGCGACTTGGATTTTGAAGTGATGCGCCCGGTGACTCAGTCCGGCGAGCCGGCCAATTGCGAGCGCTGCGGCAAACCGGGCGAACGGCAGCTATCCAATTTCGCTTTCAAGTCCAACACCTTCACGTCACCCAAATTCAAAGCATCTCTGGAGAAACCCATGCGCGCCAGAGACAGAAAGCTCGCCGAGGACTCTGACCAGAGGCCGGCAGGCTAGTCCGCATCCTCTTTTTCCGCTTGGGCCCGTGCCTCGCCACAGATGATGCAGGTGCAGGCCGCCCGCAGCACCTTATAGGTGTAGATGCCGGTGTAGTGGGCGTCGCTCCACAGGAACTGCACCCCGTATTTCCCCACGGGCATCTGGTCCAACGCCTTCACGTCCTGGGGCACGGTGTCCGGGTCCAAGGTGCGCTTGCCGCTCATCTCGTCGATGCAATTGGCGCACGGACAGCGTAACCGCAGGTAGCGGTGGGGAAAGGGACTGCGGTGGGCGTCTTCCCACAGGATCACCACGGCATCGTCTTCCAGATTTATGGCGTCGGGCCGGATCAAATGTTCCATGGTTATATCTCTAACGGCGGCTGGGCCGCCGGATGTTTTATTGGGGCGCTCTATTGTGTCGGGGCTTGGACCTCGTTCAACCGGGCCGGCCGGGGCATCTCGTCGGGGTCGATGGGAATCTCGATGATGCTGGGCTTGCCGCAGTTCAGGGCTTCGATCATGGCATTGCCGATGTCCTCGGGCCGTTCAACGTAGAACCCAACGCCCCCGAAGATCTCCGCGTATTTGTCGAAGCGGGGGTTGGTGGTGTCGGCGCCCACGTACCGCTCATTGAAGGCGTAACGCTGGTAGGCTTTCTCCGAGCCCCAGATGCCGTTGTTCATGATGACCGTGACCAGCGGCAGGTTGTAGTGCACCGCCGTTGAGAACTCCTGAGCGTTGAACAAGAACCCGCCGTCGCCGTTGAAGTTGATCACCGGCCGGTCCGGGGCGGCGAACTTGGCGCCGATGGCCGCTGGGAAGCTGAATCCCAGACCGCCCAGGTCCAGGGAGGTCAGGAGGCTCCGGGGTTCGTAGTAGTTCAGCCGGTCCTGCCCATAGTTGGGGGCCAGGCCGGCATCCAAGGCCACGATGGCGTCACGGGGCATGACCTTCCTAAGTTCGGCATAGACCCGCTGGGGCTTCATGGGCGAACCGGAGAGTTTTTCTTCATCCTGCAGACGCGCCGCACGGCGGGCGGCCCAATCTCCTATCTCCGAGACCCATTGCGGGTTGGGCCGGGGCTCCCGCTCGCGGACCTTTTCCAGCAGACCGTCCATCACCGCTTTGGCATCGCCTTCGATACCCACGGTCACCGGGTAATTCCGTCCGATCTCCTGGGGGTCGATCTCGATCTGGATGATCTTGGCGTCGGCGGGGATGAACCGGTTGTCGTAGAAGGTGGTGGACTGGCTGAGCCGGGTGCCCACAGCCAGAATGGTGTCGGCCTGGCGCATCGCCTCGATGCCTTCCAAGGACCCCAAGCGGCCGAGGTGGCCCAGGTAGTTGGGGTGGTCGCTGGGCACGGCGTCGGCCCGGCCGTATGACGTGACGATGGCGGCGCCGGTCAGTTCGGCCATCCGGCAGACCTCGTCGCCGGCGTCACTCCACTGCACTCCGCCGCCGGCCAGGATAACGGGACGCTGGGCGGCTGAAAGCACCGCGGCGGCTTTGTCGATCAGGCCTGCGTCTCCCCTGGAACGGGTCTGGCCGGGGCGGTAGGCGTCGGGGGACAGCAGGTCCAGTTCGATCTCCGCGCCGGGAAGCAGGTCCCTGGGAATGTCGATCATCACCGGACCCATCTTGCCCGAGGTGGCCACACGGAAGGCGTGGCGCAGGGCTTCGGGCAGGACCTCGATCTTGTTGATGGAGAAGGCCGCCTTGGTGATCGGCTTGAAGAGGGCCACCTGGTCGAACTCCTGGGTGGAGGCCCGGTTCTGGTGGCTGCGGGACGCGGAGGGCGCGATCACCACCACCGGCGAGTGGGCCACGTAGGCCGAGGCGATGCCGTAGGTCAGGTTCAAGACTCCGGGGCCGTTGGTCACCAGGCATACGCTGGGAGAGCCGGAGATGCGGCTGTAGCCGTCGGCCATCAGGGCCGCGCCCTGCTCGTGGCGGACCCCGATGAATTTAAGGTCGTCCCGGTCGTAGAGCGGGTCCAGGATATCCAGGAAGGACGAGCCCACGATTCCGAACATGTGGGAAACGCCCTCCTGACGCAGCATCTCAACGATCGCCACGCCCGCGTTCATCTTCGCCAAATCAATTACCTCCAAGGTGCTATGGTGGGTTGGTTGTCTTTAAGTCACGCCTGAGCGTCGAATGCAGTTTATCATAGCAGGGGCGATATCAGGCCAAATTGACTGGCCGCGGCCCTAACCGTAAAATCGGGGAGGGAACGACGAATCAAGAAATTCCTGCCCCCTTTAAGGGGAAGGTCAATAAATCCATTCCCCTGCTGCGGGGGATTGTTAGGATAGGAGTGACAGATGGCTTACGAACATATCTTGGTGGAGAACGAAGAGGGCGTGGCGGTTTTAACCATGGACCGTCCCGAGGTGCTGAACGCCATGAACCACACGTTGGTCTCGGAACTCCACGACGCGGTCATGGCGGCCAACGCCGACGAAAATATCGGCTGCATCGTCATCACCGGCGCCGGCGGAAAGGCGTTTTCCGCTGGAGGCGACATCCACGAGCAGCGGGAAGACGCCCGGAACCGGACC
>JACZYV010000164.1:0-6830 GCA_022570905.1 Chloroflexota bacterium | reverse complement strand
AGCAATACGGCGGCGAATTCATTTATCAGGGACGCTTCGCGAAGCGTTTCGTGGGCGACGATGACTGGCATGCGATCGCGCTGGTGAAATATCCCTCACGCCGGGCCTTCTATGAATGCAGCACAAGCGACGAATACGCCAAGATTCATCCGCACCGTGAAGACGGCCTGGAAAAAACCCTCGTCTACGCGACCATCCCCACAGACGGATAGTCCCGCTCCGGCGAAGTCTCTGATAGCGTAGGTCAGGACGGCGAATCGCTCGGGGCTTCCTCGCCCGAGTTCGGCTAAAGCAACGGGACATACATCGCTTCGGTAGATTGGCGCTCGTCGTCACTGTCAGCCACCCCCTAAGCTTCGTCCCAGTCTACAATACCCCGTTCTTTGAAGCCCCGGATCTGGTCATCGGTGTATCCCAGCTCCTTGAGCACTGGCCGAGTGTGCTCACCTTTGAGGGGCGCCGGGCCGGCCTTACCCGCGGTTTCCGAGAATCCGATCACCGGGGAATAGCGCCAAAACTCGCCGTGGCCTGTGGCTTCCACCTGCGTCAAGAAGCCGTTTTCTCGCACGTGGCTGTCTTCGTTGAAGAAATAATACATTCCCCGGTCCTCGGCCTTGACGCAGGCGACGTCGGCATCGGTTAGCAGCTTCTCCCACTCCAGGGGCTCCCTGGATGCGAACACCTGGATCAGCTCTTCGATGAGGGCGTCGTCGTGTTTCTCACGTGCCGTCCGAGTTGCGAATCGAGGGTCCTCCAGAAGGTCCGGCCGCTTGATGGTTCTACAGAAAGCCTCCCATTCCTCTTCGAAGGGGCAGGCCAGAAAAACCCAGCCGCTTTTTGCGGGGTACAATCGGTACAGAGCGTCAAGGCCGTACCCGTCTCGGTCTGGCAGGCGGCGGGGGGGCTTGTCTTGGTGCCAGTAAAAGTCGTCGGCATTCGCGTAGGCGTTGGCCGCGATCATGGTTGATTCAACGTATTGGGCCTTTCCGGTGCGCTCGCGTGCGTAGAGTCCCAGCACGAGACCGACTGCGTTGACCATGGCCGTGTTGTGATCGGCAGTGCCGTCATTTGCTCGCTTGAGTTGGGTGGACACCGCGATGATTTCATCGACGGTCATCTGCCGCTCCTGGGGCGGAAATGAATCGCGCCCCATCTGGGCCACGCCACCTCCGGAAACCGCTCCAGCGATGGGAGCCATAGAGGGCCGGTGTGAATACGGGCCTGTGGAACCGTAGCCTCCGGCATAGAGGTATACCAAGTTCGGATTGAGCTTGGCTAGTTGCTCGTAGCCTATGCCGGTGCGCTCAGGGGCTCCCGGCCGCATGCTGTGAAGCAGCAGGTCAGCCTTGGCCGCAAGCTTGTGCATTATCTCCTGGCCTTCGGCGGTTTTCAGGTTCAGGCAGACGCCCTCAGAACCGGCCATGGTGCGCTGTACCGACAGACCTTGGATACCCTGCCTACCCCAGTCACCCTCCGGGGCCTCGATGCGAATGACCCGGGCGCCCAACTCCGCCACCAGGGCACAGCCCAGTGGTCCGTTGATTACCGTCCCCAGATCCAACAGAGTGATACTCTCCAGAGCGGATTTAGGCATAGGGTGGTGGGCACCGTTGGCGGGCGGTTTCTTGGCCGCTTCGAGGCGCGCCAGGACTTGTTCTGTGTGCTGGCCGGGTTCAGGTGCAGGGCCTTTGGCACTGCCCGGAGTCTCCGACATGATTAACATGGGCCCTAGTTGGCGCATCTTGCCCACCCCGGGGTGATGGGTGCTGACTGCGTGGCCATTGTGCAACATCTGAGGGTGGTCCAACGCCTCTTCAGAGGTCATGTAGGGTTCCGCCGCCACATCGGACGCCTCCCCCGCGAAGATGTCCATCCATTCGTCCAGGGTCTTTTCCTGAATCTTTTCCAGCATCATCCGTTCCAGCGATGCCACGTGTTCCTCAGCCAGGAATGGGGCGGACTTGTATCGCGGGTCATCGTAAATGAAGTCCAACTCCAAGGAATGAATCATGGAGCGAAATAGTCGTTCTACGATGTTCCCCAGCTGGATCCAGCGCCCGTCTTTGGTGCGGGCGGGCAGGTAACCCGTGGGGTTGGGACGCCCGATGCCTACCCTTGGGTCCGGTGGGTAGGTCTCTGGGTCCTTGGCAATCATCTGACCCTGGATCCAGGATACGTGGTCGTAGGTGGTGATGGTCTTGAGCATGCTGGTTTCAACCATCTGCCCCCGGCCAGTTTTTTCCCGCAGGTACAGAGCGGTGGTGATACCCCGTATGAGAGCCGTCGCCGCCGAGTGGCAAGCACCCTGTACCACCACGTAGTTGGGTCCGTTCCTCGGGTTTTGCCCGGCGAACATCATCATCCGACCGCTCTTGGCGGCTACTACGGCGTCATATCCTTTGTAGTTGGCGTAGGGCCCCTTCGGGCCAAAGCCAGTCAGCGACGCGTAAACCAACTCCGGATGATCGGCGCCCAGATTGGCGTAGTCGATGCCCAGCCGCTTAGTTACACCAGGACGAAAGCTCTCGACTACTACATCCGAGAGCCGCGCCAGCTTTTGAGCCTTCTCTTGGCCTTCGGGGGTTTTTAGGTCGAGGATGATGCTCTTTTTGCCCCGGTTCCACTGTACGGCGCCGGGCGATTCCCTGAATTTTTCGTCGAACGGGGATTCCACTTTGATCACTTCGGCTCCGAAGTCGGACATCACCATGGTGGCGACGCCTCCGGGCATTCCTCTGGTGAAGTCAAGGACCGTGATCCCGTCGAAGACCTGCGCCATTCCTCCCCTCCTGGTCTCATTTCCAGACGACTAAAAAAATGAGGCGTGGTACGGACATTCTATTCCACGCCGGTATGCTAGGGGTAATTAGCTTCGTGATTCAATAGATTACCCGTTGCCGTGTTGAAGATGCTATGGTCCGATATGCTAGGTTGCGGGGTTGTAATATTCCTCCGTCCGCTGGTATCGTTCCCAGGCGATCCAATGCCAGATGATCGATCAAGCCAGAATGCTGGGGGTGTGATGATAAAGACGGAAATCCCCTTTCTATCGGTAGCTGAGCTTTCGGAGCTGATACGCCAGAAGGAAGTATCACCGGTGGAGGCGACCGAAGCATACCTCGATCGTATCGACTCCCTGAACTTCAAGTTCAACTCGTACCTCACAGTCTGCCGCAACGAAGCCCTTGAAGCGGCGCGAGATGCGGAGCAGGCCATCGCTCGGGGCCACTACCTCGGTCCGATGCACGGTATACCAGTGGCGGTAAAGGACCAATTGTGGAGCAAGGGCATACGGACCACCGTCGGCTCAAGGTTCATGGCCGACTTCGTTCCAGACGAGGACGCCACCGCATTGGCAAACCTGAAGAAAGCCGGCGCGGTCCTGTTGGGCAAAACCAACCTAACAGAGTTCGCCATCGGCGGCTCGCAACGCTACAGCCCAAACCGCAATCCCTGGGACCTCAACAGGTTCACCGGAGGGTCCAGCGGCGGCTCGGCGTCGGCCACCGCCGCCTTCCTGTGCGCGACTTCATTGGGCGAGGACACGGGCGGGTCGATCCGCCGGCCGGCAGCCTGGTGTGGCCTCGCCGGCCTGCGGCCAAGCTGGGGCCGGGTGAGCCGGTACGGCGTTGCTGCCGGGTCTTGGTCCATGGACCAAGTTGGGCCCATATCCCGCACGGTTGAAGACGCGGCCATCACCTTGGGAGCGATAGCCGGGTACGACCCCAAGGACCGTTACAGCCGCGACGTTCCGGTGCCGGACTACCGCCGCGCCCTGAACGGGGACATTAATGGACTACGGATAGGGATGATCACAGAGTTGGTCCACGGTGACATCGTTGACCCCGAGGTCGGTGAAGCGGTTATCAAGGCCGGCTCAGTGCTCGGTGAACTGGGAGCAACGGTGGAAGAAGTGTCGCTGCCATTGACTATCCACGGCGGCGTTATCTCGGCGGTCTTGATCAACGTCGAGGCAGCTATGACCTACCGGGATTGGATCAGAGACGATCTCCACGGCTTCGGCCACAGTAATCAGGTCGGGCTGCTCACCGGATCTCTCATGCCAGCGCAGGCGTATTACAAAGTCCAAAAACTGAGGGAGTTGGTTCGCCGCCAAGTACTTGGGGCGTTGGAGACCTACGACGTGTTGATCCTCCCTACGTCTAGGAGCTGCGCCCCGATCTTGGAGGACGACCCAGCGATCACCTCCAAAGAGATGGCAGCCAGGATGCCGCCGGTTATGACTAGGCCTTTTAATCTGGCCGGCGCCCCCGCGCTCTCAGTGAACTGTGGCTTCAACTCCCAAGGGCTGCCCATAGGCCTCCAGATCGGCGGGCGTCCCTTCGATGAAGAGACAGTGTTAAAAGTGGGCCACGCTTACGAACAAAACACCCCGTGGCTTGGCGCAAGGCCACCACACGCCTGACCGGGCCTCTGAATTTTGACCCTAGCGCGGCAGGAGGCCGAATGGAGAAGATATACAGCATAAAAGTGGAGCCGATGACTAAGGAGTCTTTCGAGCCGTTCGGAATGCTGATCGACCCACAAGAGCGGCCACCGGACCGGCGTATGATTATACCGGTAGATTTTCACGCCGAAGGCAGAACTACCCTGAGTTCGATCTGGCAGCCGTGTGAAGGTCTAACTTTCTGTGAGATGGAGCGCCACTTCGGGGTCACTCAAACCTTTTTCCAACTAAGCGGTGCGCCTACGGTGGTGGCTGCCGCCGCTCCAACCGAGCCGGACCCTTTGGCGATTCCGGAGCCGGATCAGATCAGGGCATTCTTGATCGACCCCAGTAAGGGCTATGCGTTCAATGTGGGCACATGGCATTCTGTGAAGCGGTTCGTTCTTGCCCCTCCCGGCGCCACCTTCGCGGTGATTAATTCGGACCCAAATCCATCGCAGATCGTGAACTACCAGGACAACCTGAGCCTTACATACTCCGACCTGGCAACCGATCAAAACCCGCGCCGCGATGACTTGGGCGACAGATTCGGTTTGGTATTCGAACTCACCCTTTAGTGTTATTCCACAGGAGCAGGCCCCTATGAGCACCAGCGCCACAGGACCAACCGGCCGGCCCGATGCCATCCACGCCTTAGTCGGTACCGTCGTCGATACCAGGTTTGAAGACCTTTCTCAAAAGGCGGTTGACGCCACCAAGACCTTCATCCTAGATTCATTTGGGGTGGCTATCGCCGGGTCGTTGGCGCCCGGTGTCTCCGAAACGTTGGCCGTCCTCGGCGACTGGGGAGGCAAATCGGAATCGACCGTGCTGGTATCCGGCGAGAGATTACCGGCGCCTTCGGCCGCTATGATGAATAGTTTCCTGATCCACAATCAGGAGTTCGATTGCGTGCACGACCTAGCGGTGGTCCATGCTTTCACGACAGTCCTCCCCGTCGCGATAGCCGTGGCAGAGGCCCAGGGCGGGGTGACCGGCCGCGAGCTCCTCACTGCGGTTGCGTTGGGCGTGGACGTGGCCAGTTCCATCGGAATATCGTCAAGATCGCCGATCGCGCATTTTAGGCCGGGGACTTTAGGGGCGTTTGGCGCCGTGGCCGCGGCTGGGAAGGTGGCCGGATTCGACAAGGCAACCCTGTCCAACGCCATGGGAATCGTGTACAGCCAGATCTGCGGTACGCTGCAGCCCCATAGCGAAGGCGCTCAGGTGAACTCCATGCAGACCGGGTTCAACGCCAGGGCCGCGGTCACTGCAATCTCCCTGGCGGCCCGAGGAATCCAAGGGGCCTCCGAGGTGCTGGAGGGCCGGTATGGATACTTCAAACTCTTTGAAGGCGAATATGACGTCGAAGAAACCCTGGCCAACCTCGGCAAGGTCTGGCAGGTGGAGCGAATAGGCCACAAGCCGTTTCCCTGCGGACGGTTGACCCACGGCGCCATCGAGGCCTCCCTGGCTCTGAAAGACAGTCATGGATTTGACGCCGGGGACGTCGACGAATTGGAAGTCTTGGCGCCGCCACTGGTCTACCGTCTGGTGGGACGTCCTTTGGCAGGCGTGGTGCCGTCCGCACAGTACGCCAAGCTGACGATCCCCTTCGTCGTGGCCGTCGCGTTGATCAGCGGCACGGTCTTCATCACCGATTTTTGGGAAGAGCGGCTCCGTGATACGGAGGTCCACGAATTGGCGGGACGGATCAAAGTGGTGCAAAACCCAAATATCACCGACGAAAACATCTCGGTCCCTCTGCAGGTGCGTATTCGGCTCAAGAATGGGACGGAACACGAACTGACTCTGGACCAGGTATTGGGCCACCCTGATAAGCCGCTCAGCCGGGAGCAGCACCTGGAGAAATTTCGGGCTTGCTGGGCAGAGGGCGGCGGCCACCTGCTAGCAAGCAACCGGGACCGTCTGGTGGACCTGGTGGACGGATTAGAAAGCACGCCTTCAGTGGAGGAAATAGTTCGCTTGCTGGTGCCTTAGGCGAGGTGCTGCGCTGCGACTGCGGGCTTACACGTTGGTCTGCAGAAACGGGACTACCCGCCTGAACCCGGTTGCCCGGACCGGGGTACGGATAATATGGCTATCTGGGACGATGGGAGTACGGTCAGAGATGTAGTTGATTTGGGCGGTGGAGTGATTTTGGCGCACCGAGCGTCATCTACGCCCAGCGTCGAGGATGAAGCCTTCATAACCGTTGTCGGCAATCTCATTGCACTTTTTTCGGTAGTTTCCGACACCGCCAACGTAAGGCATGAACACACGCGGTTTTCCGGGGATGTTTGCTCCGAGGTACCAGGAGTCCGCCAGCATATACATCGTAGGCTCGGCGACTTCGTTTACGTGGGCTACCCATGCCGTCTCC
>JACZYV010000163.1:0-6866 GCA_022570905.1 Chloroflexota bacterium | reverse complement strand
TGGTTCTAGGTTGCTTTCCTTCCAGTAATTTCCCTTGAGCACTCCCTTCCCCAACTGGAAGGCCGGGCATCAGTTGAGTGGTCTCAGCAGCATACTCAGCCGCGGCCTCGGTTGACGGTCCTACCACTAGCATGTCGTCCTTTAACAACCGGATAAATGCGGCAGGTGTACCAACTAGCCGGGCAGCTTCATTCACGATCAGGTCCAGCACTTCATCCGTGTCATGGGCACCCGCAAGCAGGTTAGAAACCCGGTAAAGGGAGTCGGAGCGTTCTCGCTCTGTTTCAGCCCGTTCCTTCTCCGTCTCCGCCTCGTTCAGGAGCCGTGCTTTCTCCAAGGCGAGGGACGCTTGGTCGGCAAAGGCGGACAGTAGGGAGATTTCGTCGTCGGTATATTGGCGGGTGCGGATGTCGAAAACGTTGAGCACACCGATGGACTGGTCATTGCCCAGCAGAGGGACCGCAACTGCACTGTGGAACCCATTGTTTTTAATCCTGATCTTATCTTCCGGAGACAGCAACTCATCTTCCGTGACGTTCTCCATCACATAAGGTTTCTTGGTGGCCATCACGTGACCCATAGGATTGCCGCCCTCTTCGATTCTTATGGTTGGATGGATCTTTGTAGAATCGGCAAGGAACCCGGCAGCAGTAGGCGTGGCAGCGCTGGGGGCCAAAGCACCATCCACCAACAGCCGGATTACGGCGGCATGTGCGCCGACCAGCCGGGCGGCCTCATTGACGATCAGGTCCAGCACTTTATCGGTATCATGTGCACCTGCGAGTAGGTTGGAGACTCGGTAGAGGGAGTCGGCACGTTCTCGTTCAGTCTCAGCCCGTTCCTTCTCCGTCTCCGCCTCATTCAAGAGCCGGGCTTTTTCCAGGGCCAGTGCCGCTTGGTCAGCGAATGCGGATAGGAAGGAGACTTCGTCTTCGGCGAAATTGCGAATGCGGATGTCCATCACACCTAGCACACCTATTGAGAGGCCATTGGCCAATAGAGGAACTACAGCGACTCCGCGAAAACCGTGTTGTTTAAACTTGAGACGGTCTTCTGGATGTGCAAATTCATTTTCTGCGACGTCATCGGTAATCATGGGTTTTTGGGTGGCCATAACCCGACCCATCATGCCTTCACCAACCGCGAGGCCCGCTAGACCTGCAATAAGGTCGGCCGCCGATTGTGTGGCTGCTCTAGGCACCAACAAATCGCCTTCCAATAACCG
This sequence comes from Chloroflexota bacterium, assembly GCA_022570905.1. Lineage (GTDB taxonomy): Bacteria > Chloroflexota > Dehalococcoidia > Lucifugimonadales > UBA3495 > UBA9611. The sequence goes on along the minus strand of JACZYV010000163.1, from coordinate 5,641 downwards.
GATGTAGGAATCGGGCGCACCGAGCAAACGGGCCGCCTCATTCACGATGAGGTCTAGAATCTCATCCGTGTCATGGACGCCAGCCACCCGCTTGGAGACTTCTTGAAGCGCCAACGAGCGTTCTTCAGCCCGCTCTAGGAGCGCGCGCCCTTGCGCCAATTCTTCCAGTAGCTGTTTCTTGGGTTTTCGTTGGTCGTTCATGCGGTATCTGCCTAGAAAGTTGCCGGTATTATGACACGATTCAGTTAGGCGGTGCGCCGACTGCGTTAATCTCGCCAACGATTATCTGCGGTACTCATCTCCGCAGTCTCCGATGATCTGGTAGAGATCCCGCGAACGGCCCAACACTGATTCAATATCGTCCACATCCGCTGGCTCAAGTTCAAGACCAAACACCTGGGCGTTGTCATCCCGGTGATCCGCCACGCCGAGCCTGACTCCCACAATAACTCCGGCTACCGCGGGGCGGTCCAAAATGTAGCGTATCGCCACGTCGGCGATGCTAACTTGGTGGCGGTCGGCGATGCCTTTCAGAATAAGGAGGAGATCTTGGAGCAGGTCCCAGCCTCCCCAGGCGTCCACCATTTGCTTGTACTTGGACAGGCTGGCGGTATTCAGTACCGCCCGATCTGGTTCGGGGTGCCCCAGAAACCTTTCTGAAAGAAGACCCCCAGCCAAGGTGCCGTAAGCCAGAAGTTGGACGCTATGGCCCTCGCAATACTCGCTCATCTGCACTTCTGGCCTGCGGTCGATCAGCGAATACTGCACCTGATTAGAAATGATCTGGTGGCCTTCATCGACGATCTTCTGAAGATGCTCGGTATCGAAGTTGGTCAGCCCCAGGTGCTTGATTTTGCCTTCATCCCGCAGGTGTTCCAGATGAACCATGGCTTCCAGGTAACGCTCATCACCGTAATCCCACCAGTGGAACTGGAGCAGGTCTAAGGATTCCACGTCCATCCGGCGGAGCGACCGGTCGATGTTCTCACCCACCCAGCTTTGGTCCATGGGGCCAGGATTGGGAACCCACTTCGTGAAAGCTTGAACACCTGCGGTCGCATCATGTCCCAGGTTAGCAGCAAGCCGCCGCCTGAACTCTCCGATGAAGTCTTCGGCTGGACCATAGTGGTCGGCTAGGTCCCAGGAGGTGAACCCCGAGTCCAAGTATCGGAGCATGCTGTCTACAGCCTTCTCGGGGTCGATTGAACCGTGGCCACCTGACACCTGCCACATTCCATTTAAGATGCGGCAGATCTGAAGATCGGGGGCGAGTTGAAATCGGCTGGATGGGAGCAAGGGCGGGGATTGATTGGCTTCCATAGTGAGTAACCAAACCCACTAGAGTCCTTGTTAGAACCCTGATTGGACTAGCAATTTGGTCCGTTGGGTTGCGGGGGTCATTATGGCAGAATCGCCAGTCTCTGTGACACTGCCATATTCCCAACCCGCGTGGCTCCTAACTACGGTTGGTCGATGCGATGGATGCGACGACGCGGGGATAGGGTAATCATCACCATTGGCAGGTATGAGGGCCACGGAGGGACTGTAGAGGCCAACGTGTACCAGAAGACAGCGGACTACCCTGACGAGTTTTCTAACGGGTATCACGTCATGCTGGATACCGAGGAGTTGGTTACGGTGCGGTGGGACCAAGTGGAAGCCACGTCTGGGCGTGTGCTACAATCGGCGCCAAACCACGCGACACGCTGAGGAGCTAAAGATTGACCGGTAGGCTAGAAGGCAAGGTCGCCATCATCACGGGCGGCGCCTCGGGCATCGGCCGGGCCATCTGCCAGCGTTTTGGCCGCGAAGGGGCCAAGGTGGTGGTCGCCGACCGCAACATCGCCGGCGCCGAAGAGACATTGACTCTGATGGAGGCGACCCCGGATAGCGCCGCCACGGTGGACGTGAATATCTCCGACGCGTTTCAAGTGGAACGGATGGTCAACGAGGCCGTAACCCGGTTCGGCCGGTTGGACATCTTGATCAACGGCGCCGCCATCCTGATTCGCACGCCGCCCCTGGTGGAAGTGGACGAAGTCCTCTGGGACCTGACAATGGAGACCAACCTCAAAGGCGTGTTCCTCTGCTGCAAGTACGCTATCCCCGCCATGACCGCCAACGGAGGCGGCTCCATCGTGAGCATCTCGTCCATGTCGGGGGTGCGCGGCGTTGGCTACTCGGTGCCCTACGCCGTGAGCAAGGCCGGAGTCATCCACCTGACCACGGTTGCGGCCAGCCAGTACACCTCGCAAGGCGTGCGCATCAATTGCATCGCGCCCGGCGGCGTGGACACCCCTCAGATGCGGGGCAGCACGGCCAGCGCCGAGGCGTTCTCCGGCCGGAACGAGGGCCATCCCATGGGCCGGGTGGGCACCGCGGATGAGATTGCCAATCTGGTATTGTGGCTGGCCTCGGACGAGGCTTCCTACGTGAGCGGCAGCACCTATATCATCGACGGTGGCGCCTGGGCCTCGGCCCAATAGGTCCGAACCAGACAGATGGACAAGCTCATCGACATAGCCAACCGCGCCGTGGCCGACTATGGCTTTCGCCAGGCGGTGCTCTACGGCGCTGCGGACATCGCCCGCAGATGGGAGCTAACCGGGGAAGAAACCGCAATTTTATCCGGCCCGGTGCTGGCCCAGCTTAGCGCCCTGCCCATCCCTGTGCCGCCGGCGGACATCCCAGCCCAGCAGGCCCGAGTCTCGGAGGTCATCCGGGGGTTGAGTTCCCCCTAAGGGGCCGTCTGGCCGTCCAGTTGGCTCGGGTCGTAGCCCACCAGCTCCACGAACCCCCTGCCGCCGATGCTCCGGCCCTGGCGCGTCCCAGTTACTCTCACTTCTCCTTCCCAGTAAGCGGCCGGCGTGTAGCGGCTGCCGGCGAATTCCGAGTCCACCAACACCGGCTCCAGTTCCAGCCTGAGGTCCAGGGAAGGGACGGTCAGCGTCCAGCCACTGGGGTATTCGATGCCGGTGGCTGGGCTGGTCCAAATCTCAGCGGAGGTGATTGATACATCGTCTTGTTTCAGGGTCAACGCCGTTCCGTCTGGCGAAACCAGGGTGCCGTACCCTGAAAACGGAGTCCTGTCAGATGGGTCCCAGACCATTACCGCCATCAGGTCGCTGCCGTCGTCCAATTGCACGCTGACCCAGTCCCAACCAACCTCTTGTCCGATGTCGTCGCCCCATTGGTGGTCCATCCACGCGGCGCCGGTGATGGGTCGCTGCTCTCCGTCGATGGTGATGCTGCCGGTCACGTCCATGCGGGTACGGGAGTAGTAGAAGATGTCGCCGGCCGGCCCCAGAGACACAAGTCCGACGCCTAGGTGCAGCACGGGAGGCCGGGAAGGGACCGCCATCAGGTCTAGAAAATATACGCCTAGATCGAATTTAAGATCGTAGAATTCCCCATCTCCCTGCATCTTCCATCCGTTGACCGCGATGTCCACGCCGGTCGCGTCCCGGTCCAACGCGTCCAACAGGACTTGCTCCCCAGTTAGGTGCTTACCTGCCGTGTGGTCGCCCAGGCTGGCCTGCAACAGATGGGGAACGGCCGTGCCGGCGCCCGCGCCTTGGAAGGTAACGTAGTGGAAGCTGTATTCTTCACCCCGGCCATCGGTGAGCAGTCCGTTGAAATACCACCACTCGATGCTCGAGTCGTGGGGGCCTTCATCTTTGGGCAGAGTAACCAGCGGCTCGGGGGAGAACGGCGTGGCGGCGCCGCCGCAAGCAGCGGCAAAGACGGCCGGGGTGCAGAGGACGAATAGCCAGAGTTTCATGTATTTGACCCTATCGACCGGCCCCGATACCAAAAACGGCGATGGGCTGAAGAACTAATCTGATATATTAGGCCAATCCCGCGCCTGAAACTATACGGAGAATAGCCATGGTCAGACTTAGCCAAGCAGAGCAGGAACTATTCCTGACCCAACCGAGGATCGCCCATCTGGTGACAATGCGTCCAGCGAATACGCCCCATGTTGCGCCGGTCTGGTTCCTATGGGATAAAAGCGGAGGGGACAAGGGACGGGCTTGGGTCATGGCGGACGCCGGCGCGGTGAAGGTCCGGAATGTCAAACGCAACCCGGCGGTGGCGCTTTCGATCGCGACACCCGAGCGGCCTTTGTCCTATGTCGTGCTGGAAGGCCAGGCGAAGGTAACGTCGGAGGACCTGACTCAGGTGGTGGAGCGGATGTGCGTGCTCTACGACGGGCCGGGGCGGGGAGCCGAGTTCGCCAAGGAGTTGCTGGGGGAGGACCGCATGGTGCTGCTTGAGATTACGGTAGATAAAGTCATGTCCTGGAAAGACGATGACTAGGCGGCTGATTCTTGGGGTGGCAGCACGCCGGCGATCCAGGGGACGAGGTCGCTGAGCTCCTCGCCGCTGATCTCGTGGCCCATGTCGTAGATGTGAAAGTCGGGGATGTAACCGTTGTTTTCCAGGAACGACTTGGCGGAGTGGGCGGTGTCTTCGGAGATCATTTGGTCATATCTGCCGTGGGCTACGAAGATCGGTTGGTTCCGTTCCTTGGGCAGCCGGCCCGCTAATTCGTCTTGGTCGGGAAGCGTGGCGCTCAAGGCGGCCAAGCCGGCGAAGCGGTCCGCCCGGCCCAGCCCGCAACGGTAGGTCATACCACCGCCCTGGGAGAAACCCAATAAGAGCGCCTGGCCGTGCGGCACGTTGAACTGCTCGAAAACGGTGTCGAAGAAATCGCCGAGGAGCTTCTCGGAGCTGGCCGTTTCCTCAGGCGTGCCGCCGCCGCGCGGCGTCATCCAGCCGTAGCCGGTTTGGCCCGGACCCAGTTGGAAGGGGATCGGCGCGTTGGGGCAGGCGTAAACGTAGCCCGTGGCGTTGATGGCCGGGGCCAGGCCGGCCAGGTCCTGCATGTTGGATCCGAATCCGTGGAGCATTATCACCAGGGGATAGGATGAGCCGGGGGTGTATTCGTCGGGCACCACCGTGATGTACTTTAGTCCCGTTCCTTCGTGTATCTCAGAGCGCATTCTGGACGTCCTCCCCGTGTTTCGCGGGTATCATCCTAACACCCGCCGCTCTGGGGTACAATTTCCGGCGGTGCGCCGCTGCGATTATCGAGCACAGACCCTAAAATCATCGTCGATCGAGAATGGGGTTGGCCACGCCATCTGCTGCCTGGAGGGGTTTAACCTATGGCTTTGATCTTTCATCTGGCCTTCAAAGATGCCTGGGAAGCCGCCCGGCCAACCGGCGAATACGCCGCTCCGAGTCTGGCCGAGGAAGGGTTCATCCATTGCTCCAAGGACATCCCGCAACTCATAAAGGTTGCGGCGCGTCTTTACCCCGGCGAAGCCGGCCTGATCGTGCTGGACGTGGACCTGGACAAGCTCACCGCTCCCCTTAAGAACGAGCCAAGCCGCTCGGGGGAGATCTACCCCCACATCTACGGGATGTTGAACTCCGATGCCGTGGTCCGGGAAAGGGTCTTGAAGATCGACGCCGCCGGCGGGCATCTCCTAGAAGACTGATGCCCTTGGACCACCCACCGGAGGAATCGGTTTTGATCCCTCCGGCCTACCTGGAATAGGCTGCGACCGGCTTGCGGTTTCGGACGGAGAGATTAAAAAAGGCCCCCCGATCAACAGGGGGCCTTTTTGTTTTC
>JACZYV010000162.1:0-6950 GCA_022570905.1 Chloroflexota bacterium | reverse complement strand
TAACGGGTCCGTCGCTGGAGCCCGGCTTTGCGTTTGACCCATGGTCGTGGGCGGTGGCGATGAGCGTCGTTAGGAAGACCCCAAGGATCCTTTCGGGAATCTCCTGTCCGTCCACCTTCACCATGTCGGTATACATGTGCAACGAGACGTTGCGGACGGACATCAGGCTGGTGCCCTTCACCGTCTGAGCCGCCCCGTTTACATCGATGAAGCTGATGTCGGAATTCAAGGTCTTGAGAGCGCCACGGGAGCCGCGCGCCTGGAGGTCGCCGCGGATCAGCCCCAGGTAGTTTCGCAGCGCCAGCACCATGTCCTCGGCGTCGACGATGGCCACCGCGTCCTCAAAATCAACTATGGTGGTGACGGCCGACTCCACCACGAGGTCCTTGAATTGGCCATTCTCCCCATCGACCTTGCCGCCTTCATAGAGCTGGAATTGTATTTTGAGGTTATTGTCTTCCAGGAAGAACTCGGTCAACTGGTCTTCGTGTTGATTGAATCCAATGAACTTGGCCGGGTCCTGCAATCCGGCTTCCGCGCCGTCCGCGGTACGGCCCATGAGCACCTGTCTCCCATCCGAGTTTGGGCGCACGGTGTAAGACACGAAATCGTTGAACCCCAGGCCGTTCTCCCATTGGACGACGTGGTTGCCGAGGTACTCATTGGTCCGGTCAACAACCATTTGCAGCCGCTCGCCGCGGCTCGAATCACGGTCAATCTCCGGGTTTATATCGCTGAGGAAATAGGCATCATAGAGACTGCCCCACCTGGCATTGGCGCCGCCGACCGCCATGCTGGCATTGTTGACCGGTGTAACCAGCTCGGGACCGTTCTGGGACATTTCGAGGTCAAGCTCCGGAGTTGTCATGTTGAATTCAATCTGGGTTTCCGGTTCCAGGTACCCCTCATCGACCAGTAATTGACCAAACTCGCCTGCGTCTTTGGCCGCGGATTCCACCGTGGGCTCCCAACCTCCCTTCCGTTTTCCGATGTAATATCTGTCGATCCTAGATTGCTGGGCCGCGCGCTTGTCCAGCAGCTCCCGGTTCTTGGGACCGAATCGCAGCGCCAGCTCGCCAAGGATGCTGAACACCTCTTCGGCGGTCCTGCCCGTATCCGGAACGACCTCGTCCCTGACGAACGCGTACAGCACTTCGTCGATCTCCATGGACGTTCCCGAGGCCAGTTTTAAGGTCGTCATTCTTGGCTCCGATTTGGATTAGTTCAGGTGCGCCGCCCTAGCCGTGTGTCCGCTCAAATTCTTTCATGAACGACACCAGGGCCTCGACGCCCTCTTTGGGAAAGGCATTGTAGATCGAAGCCCGGATGCCACCCACTGACCGGTGGCCCTTGAGTTCAACAAGCCCCTCGGCGGCGGCTTCGGTGGAAAATCGGGTCTCCAATTCAGCGTTGGGCAGGCGGAAAGTCACATTCATGCGGGACCGGTGCCCGGTCTGGGCGTGGCCACGGAAAAACTCGGACGAGTCCAGTTGGTCATAGATCAGCCTGGCTTTGTCCTCGTTCAAACGTTCCATATGTTCCAGGCCGCCCTGTTCAGCAAGCCATTTGACCACCAACCCCAGGATATAGATCGAGAACACCGGCGGCGTGTTATAGGCCGAATGTCCCTTGGCGTGGATGCTGTAATTGAGCATGGCGGGAAGGCTATCGGGGCTGCGGGAAAGCAGGCCGTCTCGAATCAGCACCAGCGTGACCCCCGCCGCCCCCAGATTCTTCTGCGCGCCGGCGTAGATCAGACCGTATCTCGAGACGTCGATGGGCTTGCTGAAGATGTTGGACGAAAGGTCCGCCACCAGGGGAACGCCGTCTACCTCCGGCTCCGTGGGCCATTCGGTCCCGTAGATGGTGTTGTTCCCGGTGAAGTGCACGTAATCGGCCTCGGGGTCCAGTTCCAATTCATCCTGTCCGGGGACGCAGTCGAAGTTCCGGTCCTCGGTGGAACCGGCTACCCGTATGTCGCCCACTTTTTGCGCGTCTTTCAGCGCCAGGCTGGCGAAATTGCCGGTGACTATGTGGTCGGCCTTGCCGTTGGGGGTCAACAGGTTCATGGGCACCATGGAGAATTGCAGCGAAGCCCCGCCCTGAAGAAACAAGATGTGATAATCGTCCGGTATTCCGGCCAGCTTGCGGATGTCTTCTTCGGCGCTCTCGATCATCTCCACGACCGGTTTCGAGCGATGGCTCATCTCCAGCAAAGACAACCCCACACCGGGGACCGACACCAGGTCCCGCTGCGCTTCTTGAAGCACCGCCGCAGGCAAAATGGCCGGTCCCGCGGCAAAATTATAGATAGCCATTAAAGTTTTCTTTAACCCTTCCCAACTTCTTCGATATCAGGTTCCACGGCCAGGCAACAAGTTATGCTATCTGACCCCGAATGCTTTGGCAAACTGGTAATACTGCCGAGTAACTCTTACCCACCAGGCACCCTTTTATATTAACCACTGGGACGGAGGCAAGGCCGGTGTCGCGAGTCTCAATGGAGGTCAACATGAGCGGACGAGATGACGCCGGACGACCAGACGATACTTATCATTGCCGTCAACCACGGCGTCCGCCGCTAGGACGGCGCTCTGAACCGGTAGCCCACGTTCCAGATGGTCTCGACGAACGAGCGGCCGGGAGACTCCACCTTGGAGCGGAGCCGCCGTATGTGAACGTCTACCGTGCGGGTGCCTCCCAGGTAGTCGTACCCCCAGATCTGGCTGAGCAGCGCCTCCCTGGTGTAAACCCGGCCGGGGTTGGAGGCCAGCAGCACCAGAAGCTGGAACTCCTTGTAGGTCAGCGCCACCCGGCGGCCAGCCACGGTGACTTCGTACCGCTCCTGGTCGATGGAAAGATCGCCAACCCTAAGTAATTTGGGTCCGGCGGGGCCGCTCACCCGGAACATCGCCTGTTCCACCCGGGCGGTCAACTCTCCATCGAAAACCGGGCAGACCACCATCTCGTCGGGATTGAGGGTTGGGTCGTAGTCGCTGATCGCCTCTCTGGGCACGGCGGCCAGAACGGGAAGTTTGCGGTTGTGGCATTGTTCGATCATGCGCCGGGCGTCAGGTTGCTCTAGGGAAGACATATCCAACAGGACCGCATCCGGAGGCACGGCACCACTCTCGTCGAGTTGCTCCAGTTCGATGCCCACCTGGCACGACATGCCGGCGCGATCGACGGCGTCCGCCAGGGCGCTGGGGGCGCCATCGTGGTTGACCAGAAGGAAGAGGTGATACAAGGGTCCGGCCCAAATCTCCCGTGCGTCTTTGTTTACCAGCAAAAGTATACCAAACAGGCTCCCGCCACTCCGGACACGCTTACCGCGTGCAACACAAGGCCCTTGTTCACGATTGACGCTAAACTGGGGTGCAACTATCATGGCGGTAGCCCCGTCACAGCCATTTGAACGCCCGGGGCAGGCATCTGATCCAGGGTCGCTAGGGAGTGAAGCTATGAGCACCGAGACCATCACCGGTTCAGCCCAAGAGATCCGCCGGCTGATCCGTTCCAATGAATGGCGCGGAATCACTTCCGGAGTGGCGCCGGGTCACGTCCAGGCCAATCTGGCCATCCTCCCCAAGGACCTGGCCTTTGACTTTCTACTGTTCTGCCAGCGGAATCCCAAGCCCTGCCCTGTGTTGGAAGTCATCGAACCCGGAATGACCGAGCCGGTGCTCACCTCACCCGGAGCAGACATCCGGACCGATGCCGCCGGCTACCGGATCTACGAGAACGGCGAGCTCACGGCGGAAGTGGACACCATCGAAGACTATTGGCGGGACGATTTGGTCTCCTTCTTGCTGGGCTGCAGCTTCTCATTCGAGACGGCCATGGTGGACGCGGGCATCCCGCTCCGCCACCAGCAGACCGGCAACAACGTGGCCATGTATATCACCAACATCGCCACCACTCCGGCCGGCATGTTCTCCGGCCCCATGGTGGTCAGCATGCGGCCGGTTAAGCGGTCCCAGGTGGTGCGGGCGGTGCAGGTGACCTCCAGATTCCCCGCCACCCACGGCGCCCCCGTCCATATAGGCACTCCCCACGATATCGGCATCCACGACCTCTCTCAGCCCGATTTCGGGGATGCCGTGGAGATCAAGGACGACGAGGAGCCGGTGTTCTGGGCCTGCGGGGTTACTCCCCAGGCGATTGCCCTCAACTGCAAACCGCCATTGATGATCACCCACGCCCCCGGCAAGATGTTCATCACGGACAAGCGGGACGCCGATTACGCAGTTTTATAGCCCCGATTCGATCGAGGCTATCAGCTTTCGGGGGTGAGGCTTTGGCCGAAACTATCGAAGATATCATCTTGGACCACGACAAGCGGGGGATGCTGGCCTTGCGGCCTTATCTTCCCCCCGATTATTGTTCCCAGGCCGCCCAGTTCATAATCGATCACCCAGGCGGCGTGATCATTGTCACCGGGTTCTACGTTGTGATGGCCGGCAAGCCGGAAACCGACGGTCCTCCTGGGGCCATCGCCATCGGCGAGGCGTTGAAGGGGTTGGGCCGCACCGTCACCTACGTCAGCGACCATTACACCACCCCGGTGTTGCGCCGGTACGCCGACGGCTCAGAGGTGATCGATTTCCCCATCGATGGAGTGGCGGCCAGCAAAGAACAAGCCAAGGCCATCCTGGAGCGGGTCAAGCCCTCGCTGCTGATCTCCATCGAGCGCTGCGGCCGCACCCGGGACGACACCTACCTGAATATGCGCTACGTTGACATCTCACCCCACACCGCCCGGCTGGACTACCTGTTCGACTCCGATATCCCCTCGGTGGGCATCGGCGACGGCGGCAACGAGATCGGCATGGGCAACCTGGCCGAAGTGATACCCACGGTGGACTCCCTGCCCGACTATCCGGCCGTGAACCAGGTCGACCGGCTGGTCATCGCCAGCGTGTCCAACTGGGGCGGGTACGGTCTGGTGGCCGCCATGTCCCGCATCTCCGGCAAGAACCTGCTGCCCTCGGTGGAGTCCGAGACCGCCATGCTGCACGGCATGGTGGAAGCGGGAGTGGTGGACGGCACCACCGGCGACGCCGTGCCCACGGTGGACAACTTCTCGGCCGAGGAGAACGGCGCGCTGCTGGCCCGGCTGCACCGGCTGGTGGAGGGTGGCTCACCCACCTAACGCCTGGTCACCTCTCCCCAGGGCGGGGACCTTTTCCATCTGGTTTTCACTGTCTTAACTTGTATTTCCCTTTGAGCAGACCAATTTGCCCTGGGAAATCCAGGTCCGGTGGCCACCGATTCTGGAATAGTCAATTTTCGACCTCCCACGCGGGTTGATATTTGACAACGAGAACTCGTCTCCGGCCGGCCTTTTACCTCCGGCGTTGGACGCTGGTTGCCGGTGAGGACCGAAACCGGCCATCTCCACCTATGTGCGCCAAGCCGTTTGCCCCACAAAGACCATCCATTCGGACCCCGAAATTGCCTACCTTTGGCCAAATCTATTGTGAAAGTTATCACATCATAGTATTTGAAAGGTCTGGAATAGTGACGCTTCAAAAATATCACAGGAGATGATAATGACCATCGTAGCCCCAGCCGCCCGGAAGACTTTGGCCGCCCTTTTTATCACACTTGGATTATTAGCAGTGGCCTGTGGCGCCGCCGCCACAGCCACCCCACCTCCCGCGCCCACATCCATCCCAGAGGTCGAAACGCCCATTCCATCCCCCACCGCGGCTAACGTTGCCTTAGCCAGCAGTGGAATAGAGGGCGGGGACCCGGATTTCAACCTGGCCGCCATGATGTGGCAGGCATATTGGCTGTCTAGGGACCAATTCGGACCGTTCGTCATGGCATCGGGAATGGGAGTCCCGTTCCAACCTCCCATGGAAACCCTGATGCAGGGCATGGCCATGGTGGCCCAGAACCCTGCCGACAAAGTCGTGATTCCAACGAATCTGATGCCGCTACAGGCGATCTTTGCCTCGGGCAGCCCCAACCTCATAAACGACCCACGTGAATTTGAACCGCTGGACCTTGAAGCGTTTCGCCTAGACCCGGAGAGTTTCGACACGACCATTTCGGTCCGAGGTCAGGCGGAGACCATGTTGAAAGAGAGCCAGTGGGCCCGGAATTTTGGCAACGCCCACTTCGGAGAGCCCGATGGCGACTTCGGCGCCCAGCAACGGTTCCTCGGGCTGATGGTTTCCATGCTGGCCCAGATGCAGGGACAGTACGCCATGCAAGAACTCTTGGGAGAGGACGGCCTTTACCATGACTCCGACGGGAACCTCGACTACACCGGAAATTGGGTTATGCTGCACACGCTGGCGGACATCGCCGGTCTGACGGCCGGCGGCCGCTACGCCAACAGCGAATCCAACCCCATGTTCTTCGGGGCCGCCAACGGGTTGTTCCAGGCCCTGGAGGCCCGGAATCCCGACTCTCCCCAGGAAGCGGCGGCGGCGGTCCGCGCTCTGGCGTACTTCTCTTGGGTGAACGACGGTGACGAATCTGCTGGTGCGGCCTTGACTAAATTGCGGTCCATAGCGGATACACTACAGGCCACGCCGACGGAAGCAGGGGTGGTTGAGAAATCTGCCGCCATCGTCGGGCTGACGGCGGCATCGGTTGCGGCTGATGATCAGACCTACATCCCGGCCGCCACCGCATTGTTCCAGTCCATGACCGCTGATTTCGATCCGGACACCGGGGTTTTCACCAGCCAGCAGGTCTACACCTCAGACGATGTCGCATGGATAATCGGGGGGTTGAACTTCTTTGCCCAGCAGACCGGCGGCGACATCAAGAAGGAGGCGTACCGGGTGCTGTTGGCATTCTATGAAAGCACCATCAGCCTGGCGGGCCTGCAGCTATCGGCGCCTCCAGGGAAGAACGGGGCCCTGGCTAGTCCGTGGGAACTAAACCTGCCCAGCGTCGTCTATTATCACCCCGCCGACACACCTCCTCCTCCC
>JACZYV010000161.1:0-7039 GCA_022570905.1 Chloroflexota bacterium | reverse complement strand
TGGCTGGCCGCCGGGATCACGTCGGGCAGGGCCTGGGCCAGCGCCCCAAACAGGACGTCCGTTATCCGCTGGGAGGTCTCTACGTTCCCGGCGGCCACCCCGTGCTGTGGTTCTGGATTAACCAGACTCCCCAAGGGGGTGATGATGGTCAGGGGACGCAGGCATCCTTGGTTCGCCGGCGCCTGTTCGTCCAGCAGACAGCGAATAACGTATAGGCAGGCCGACACCGTGACCGCCACGGGAGCGTTGATACAGCCGGGCCGCTGGGGCGAGGTCCCGGTGAAATCGATCTCCATCTCTTCGCCCGAAACAGTGATGGCCACGGCGATGGGCACCAACTCTTGGGTCAGGCCGTCATCGTCCATGTAATCCAGCACTTCGTAGCGGCCGTCGGGGATCTGGCTGATCGCCTTCCGGGTTACTCGTTCCGAGTAGTCCAGCAGGGCCGCCATATGCTCCAGGGTTTCGGTTAGGCCATAGCGCTCGGTGACTTCACGCATGCGCTGTTCGCCGACCCGGATGGCGGCGGTCTGGGCGGCCAGATCGCCCTTCCGCTCGTCGGGAGTCCGAGAGTTGCGGCAGATCAACTGGATGATCTCCCGGTTCAACCGGCCCCGCCGCGCCAGCTTTATCGGCGGGATGATCATCCCCTCTTGATACAGCTCGGTGGACAGCGGGAGAGAGCCGGGGGTCATCCCCCCAACATCGGAGTGGTGGCCCCGGTTGGCCACAAACCCGGCCAGTTCTTGCTTGCCGTCTCGTTCGGCGTAGATCGGAGCAACCATGGTGATATCGGGTAGATGGCTGCCACCCATGTAGGGGTCGTTGAGGATAACGATATCGCCGGGGTTAAGGGAGCCGGGGAATACATCAAGGGCGGCCCGGACCGAAGCGGGCATCGCTCCCAGATGCACGGGGATATCGGCCGCCTGGGCCACCATGTTGCCCTGGGGATCGAACACCGCACAGGAGAAGTCCCGGCGTTCCTTGATGTTTGGTGAATAGGCGGTCCTTTGCAAGGCGACGCCCATCTCCTCCGCCACCGACTCAAACTTGCTCTTGAATACTTGTAAGCTTATGGGGTCTACGGGCATCTGTTACCTCTGTTCAACCGGGGGCGTGACTGGGCCGCGGGCCGGCCGGTTGAGCGCATACTAGATCAGGTCCACCAAGATATCCTCTTGGGCGTCATCGCCGTCCGGTCTCTTAAGATAGAAATACTCGGTGCTCATCCATTTGGTCATGATATCGGGGGCTAGTCGGCCGAAGGGACCGTTGGGGTCCAACTGGGTCTTGTGACAGCGCACCGACTCCTGCTTAACGTCCACGTAAGCCGACACATCTTTCACCGTGGTCACGTAGCCGTCCGGAGACCCGATCTTGTCTATAGCATCCGCGGCGAATGGAGGAGTGATGCCGGCGTCGATCATCTCTTGCCAAAGCTTTCGGAAATTGCTCCGGGGAAAGCACACAAAATAGAGGTGAGGCCGTTTCCCGGTCCCTTTCTCCTGCATCGATTCGACCACCGCCGTGGTGCGCTCGTACACAATGATGTGGTCGGGGTGGCCGTAGCCGCCGGTGGGGTCGTGGGTGAACACGATGTCCGGAGTAAATTCGTCCATCAGGGCTGATATGCGGGCCTCCACCTCAGCTGCTTCGGCTTGAAACAGGCTCGAAGGATGTTCGTTGTCCGCGGTGTCTTGCATCCCAGAGTCCCGGTAGCCGAGGAACCGGACGCCCGCCCCGGTCACGGCCATCGCTTGGCGCAGCTCTTGTTGGCGAACCTGCCCGAGGTTCTCCGGGGTGGCCAGGGCAGGGTCGCTTATCTCCCCAACGTCCCCGTTGGTGACGCAGACCACCGTTACCTTGTGACCCTTTCGCACCAAACCCGCCAGTGTGCCCCCAGACCCAAACCCTTCGTCGTCGGGATGGGCGAACAGGCACAAGACTGTAAGTTGGGATATAACCTGAGACCCTTGGGTCATTGTTGCACTCCAGAAGATGCGGGAATCAGCCGGCTATTCGGGCTCCAACAGCAGATTGCCAAAGGGGTCCACCGTTCCACCCCAACCAGGCGGCAGCACCGTGGTGGCGTCCATCTGGACGACCAGCGCCGGACCCGAGATCCGGTTGCCGCAGACCAACTGCTCCCTCTGGTACAGCGGGGACATCAGCCCGCCCTGCTGGAAGATTATTTCACCCTCACCGATCAACGCTTCTGAAGGGTCAGACCCGCCGGCGCTCTGCGGTTCGATCTGAGGTTTCTCCATGGCCACTTCCAGCTTGAGACGCAGGTTCACCACCTCCACCGGTTCGCTCCGGTCAGCGTAGCCGAACCGCCGTAGGTGAGCCTTATAGAAGGTATCGCCGATGACCTTTGTGAAATCAGCCTTGGTGCCACGGGAAGGATAGTCCACGGTCAGTTCAAAGGACTGGCCCACATACCGGATGTCCAAAAAGCGGCGGGCGGCCATCCGGTCCACGGGCAGACCCTCGCCGGCCAACTCGGTCCTGGCCTGGCCCTCCATGCCGTGGAACTCTTCGTCGATGCGGCCGCGGTCCAGGTCGGCTCCCCGGAGCATGACGGTGCGGGAGTAATCCTTGACGATGTCAGCGATGGCCACTCCCAACGCCGAAAGGATTCCGGGGTGGGAAGGCACCAAGATCCTGGGTATCCCGAGTTCTTGGGCCAGTTCGCAGGCGTGCATCGGCCCGGCGCCGCCGAAAGGCACCAGGGTGAACAGCCGGGGGTCGTAGCCTCGCTCTAGGGATATGGTGCGGATGGCCCGTTCCATGTTGGCGTTGACCACGCGGTTGATGCCCAGAGCCGTCTGGTTGGAATCGGCGTTGATCTGGCCGGCCAGCTTTCGCATCAACCCGTCTACCCGGCCCCGGTCCAGGGTCATGCGGCCGCCCAGGAAGCGGTCCGGCAATAGCCGTCCCAGCAGCAGATTGGCATCGGTGACCGTGATCTGGTCTCCCGTCCCGTAGCAGGCCGGGCCGGGGTCCGCTCCCGCCGACTCGGGGCCTACAACCAATGCGCCGCCGGTATCCACCCGGGCGATGGAACCGCCGCCGGCCCCCACCGTGTGGATGTCGATCATGGGAACGCCGATGGGGTAACCGCCCACATTGGCGGAGGTGGTCTCTTTGATCTCTCCGGGACATAGCGAGACGTCCGTTGACGTGCCGCCCATGTCCAAGGTGATGATGTCGGGATACCCAGCCTGCATCGCTGTATAGAACGCGCCGACCACGCCGCCGGCCGGGCCGCTCAGGATGGTCCGCACCGGTTGCTCGGAGGCCAACCGGGCGGTGATGCTCCCCCCAGACGACTGCATGATCCGCAGTCCCTTGCCCAGCGGGCCTTCAAGTTCTCCCAGGTACCGGCTCATCACCTGGCCTACGTAGGCATTCACCACCACGGTGCTGGTCCGCTCGTACTCCCTGAATTCGGGCAGCACCTGGAAGGAGACCGAGATATACGGCGGGTCCTTCATCTTTCGCAGTGCGCTTAGGACCATCTCCTCATGGGCCGTGTTCAGGAACGAGAACAGGAAAGACACGGCCACCGCTTCGGCTTTGCTCTCTTCCAATAAACCGATCAAATTTTGGATGGCCTCGGGCGTGAGGTCCTCGATGATGGTCCCGGTATGGTCGACCCGCTCCGGCAGCCCAAAGCGAAGTTCCGACGGCGCCAGGGCCGGGGCCCGGTCCATCTCCAGGTTGTAGAGTTCGGCGCGGTTTTGACGGCCTATCTCCAGCACATCTTCGAACCCCATGGTGGTTACCAGAGCGGTGCGGGCGCCCTTGCCCTCCAACAATGCGTTGGTGGCGACGGTGGAACCATGGACGAATTCGGCGGAGGTGACGCCGGTCTCTTTCACTCCTTGGAGTATGCCTCGGGACGGGTCGGCCGGGGTTGAAGGAAGTTTGTGGACGGTTAGTTTGCCGTCTTCCAAGACGGCGATGTCGGTGAAGGTACCGCCCACATCGATCCCCACGACTCGGCGGTGCGCGCTGGTGTCAGATGTGGGATTTTTGGGCATTGAACAGTACGCCTCCAGGGCGGGATTGATCGGCTGGGACCAACGGACCAAGTGGGGAAAGAGGCCTATGCTTCCAGGGCGATCCTGATCCGCTTGTTGCTGCGGCCCTTACTCTCATGGCCGGTCACCTTGATCACGCCGACCTCCCGGGTTTTGGCCACGTGGGTCCCTCCGTCGGCTTGCAGGTCCAGCCCATGGATATCGATGGTCCGTATCTCTTGGATGTTTGGGGGCAGCAGATTGATCTTGGTGCGTATCAGGTCCGGCACCTGGTCCGCTTCTTCCCGGCTGAGGTTATTGACGCTGATGTCCCGGTCCGCCGCAACCTCGGCATTGATCTTCACTTCCAACTCGGTGACGAATTCAGCGGAGAAATTCTCGAATTCAAAGTCCATTCGGCCCTCTCCGGGCTTCATGTCGCCTCCGGTCACTTTGGCCCCGTAGTCCCGCCAGACAACGCCGCACAGTATATGGAGGGCAGTGTGGGTGCGCATCAAGAGATAGCGGCGCTCCCAGTCGATCTGGCCGGTCACGGCTGAACCGGTGGCCGGCGGATCGCCGGTGATCTGGTGCACGAACTCGCCGTCGGTCCGCTTGATGCCGGTTACCTGGTATTCTTGGTCTCCGGAAGTCAGCGTGCCGGAATCGGAGGGCTGACCGCCGCCACCCGTGTAAAAGGCGGTACGGTCCAGGATTACGCCGCCGTCGACCACGCCGGTCACGGTGGCTTCGAATTCCTTGAGGTAGCTTTCGTTGTGAAAAAGTAGTTCGGTCAATCTGGCTTCAGACGTCGCGGTTTCTGAAAAATTGGTTCGGTTATCCGGCTTTTAACGTTGGGTTTGCAGCCTCGGATCTGAGGAAATAGCGGCGTAGAATCGCCCCGGTTTTAGGTCGGGCCTATTATAGCAGACAGGATTTTATTGAACCTCGGCGATTCTTTGTTGACACGGATGCGAAAATCGAGTCTAAAAGCCGGTAATCGCTGCGGTTTTTCAGTTGTTTTTACCCAGTCGGAATGACATAATACCCGTGCTTCCCGGAAGCGGCGTCCTCAACAGACTTGATAAAACAACGCGATCTGCGATCCGGGCAGACTACCAGGTGGGCGGAAGATGAAGATATCGTGCTTGCAAGAGAACCTCAGCCGGGGACTGGCCGTGGTTGGCCGGGCGGTGGCCAGCAGGGCCACGCTGCCGGTGACCCAGAACGTGCTGCTTAGCGTCGATCAGTCGATGCTGAAGTTGTCGGCCACCAATCTTGAGATCGCCATGACCACTTGGGTCGGAGCGATGATCGAAGAGGAAGGCTCGATCACGGTGCCCGCCCGCTTGCTCACCGAATTCGTCAATTCCCTGCCCAACGATAAGATCGACTTGGAGTTGGAGCAGGGGTCCGGGCTGCTGCAGATATCTTCAGGCAGTTCCACCGCTCATATAAACATCACCGACGCCTCAGAATTCCCGCCCATCCCCACGGTGGACGACGGGATCGCCGCCGAGATCGACCCGCTGGTATTGAAAACCGCCATCACCCGGGTAGCGTTTGCCGCCGCCACGGAAGAATCGCGCCCAGTGCTGACCGGCGTCGAGATCAAACTCGATGGAAACAAATTCACCATGGCCGCCGCCGACGGCTTCCGCCTGGCGGTGCAGAAAGGAGAGTTGCTTAAAGGGGTGCCCGAAGAGATGAGCGTGATCGTCCCGGCCCGCACCATGAACGAGGTGAACCGGTTGATCGGCGACCGGGAAGAGCCGGTGGAGATCCTGATGACCCCCGCCAAGGGGCAGGTGATGTTCCGGGTGCGGGGCGGCGATACCGTTGAGATCGTCTCCCAGTTGCTCCAAGGCACCTTCCCCAACTACGAACAACTCATCCCCCAGAGCTACACAACCAGGGCCGTCATGGACCTGCCCACCGTTCTACGGGCCGCGCGAACGGCCTCCATATTCGCCAGAGACGGCAGCAACATCATCCGCATGCACCTGATGCCGGCCGCGGCCGATTCTGAGCCGCCCAAGGTGGAGATCTCCGCCCGTTCCGAAGAAGTCGGCGACAACCAAGACATCGTCGACCTGGACGAGATTGAAGGAGAAGAGGGCAAGATCGCCTTCAACAGCCGTTACCTGCTGGACGTCCTGGCCGTGCTGGAAAAGGGCAAGGTAGCCCTGGAGACCACCACGTCCTCCAGCCCCGGCGTCTTCAAACCCATCGACTCGGATGACTATATTCACGTGGTGATGCCGATGTTTGTGCAATGGTGACCATTTTTACAGCGTGAGGATCAAGTAATGAAAGGCCCGGCCAAATTGGCCGGGCCTTTTTTGGTTTACGTGGTCAAATTCGTGACTATCGCAATCGGTGCGCCGCCTAACTGAATCGTGTCATAATACCGGCAACTTTCGAGGCAGATACCGCATGAACGACGATCGAAAGACAAAACAACAGTTACTTGAGGAACTTGTGCAAGAACGGGAACGCTCAGCACAGGCGGAAGAACGCTCGTTGGCGCTTCAGGAAGTCTCCAAACTGGTGGCTGCTGCCCATGACACGGACGAAGTCTTGGACCTGATCGTTAACGAAGCCACCCGGTTGGTAGGTGCGAAAGCTGCATTCATCAGATTGTTGGAAGGCAGTGTGGGAGTCCCAGCCGCAGCCACGGCGTCTGCGGCCGGCTTTTTGGCTGAAACAGAGTTGACTCCAGCCTCCAGCTTGGAAGATCGCGAAACGGTTGCGGGCCAGGTAATGGCTGCAAATAAACCACGAGTCCTTGAAGATGCTACTACGTCAGAGATGGTAACGCCGCACAACCGTTTACTGGCCGAAAAATACGGCTTTTATGGAACCGCCTCCATCCCATTGGTGGTCAATGCTCAAGCTATTGGCCTATTCGCTGTGTTCGACGGGAGCGTGCGCCTATTTACGGAGGATGAGGTTTCGCTACTATCCGCCTTTGCCGACCAGGCATCCCTGGCGATAGAAAAGGCGCGGCT
>JACZYV010000020.1:0-25500 GCA_022570905.1 Chloroflexota bacterium | reverse complement strand
GTGGAGATGGAGGCGATCTGCTTGAGCGGGGTCATGGAGCCGTAGTAGTCGACCTCGACATTCTCCACCAGCGCCGGAGTGGCCCGGCCGGTGCGGAGTTGGGTCAGGTCACGCTTGAAGGCATCCACTGCACGGTCCATCTTGACGGAGGTCCGGGACAGCACCACCTCGGGGGTTAAGTCGGCGTTGTCATCATTTGGAGGCATGGTCATTCCCTCCCAGTTATTAGTGTGCCCACCGTTTTGCCAGTAAGGATGTTGCTCATTGTACCCGGTTCAAAGACATTGAAGACGACTATGGGCAGTTTGTTGTCCATGCAGAGTGTAAGGGCCGTTGAATCCATCACCGCCAACCGCATGTTCAGGGCTTCCATGTAGTCCAGTTTGCCAAACCTGACAGCGTCTGAATTTTCGTTGGGGTCGCAATCATAGACCCCGTCGACGTTGTTTTTCGCCATCAGCAGCACTTCGGCGTTGATCTCCAGAGCCCGTAACGCCGACGCCGTGTCGGTGGTCATGTAAGGATTCCCGGTGCCCGCGGCGAAGAGCACTACCCGGCCTTTCTCCAAGTGCCGGATGGCCCGGCGCCGGATATACGGTTCGGCCACGGCCTGCATCTGCAGGGCGCTTTGGGTGCGGACATCGATCCCCTGCTGTTCAAGACCGTCCTGAAGGGCCAGCGCATTGATTATGGTGGCCAGCATGCCTGCGTAGTCGGCGGTCGCCCGGTCCATCCCCCTGGATTCGGCCGCTTCACCCCTCCAGATGTTTCCCCCGCCCATAACCACGGCGATCTCCACGCCCAACGCAGCGGCTTCGCCGATCTGCCCCGCGAGGTAGTTTACCGCTACAGGGTCAATGCCAAACTGAGTCTCTCCCTTCAGAGACTCGCCGCTGATCTTCAACATTACGCGACGGTATTTAGGTTCAGCCATACCCTGTAATTGAACTATTCACCGACTGCTAATCGGCTGAATCGGACCACTCGGATATTTTCTCCGACCTTGGCGGCTAACTCCTTGACCATCTCACCGACGGAGGAGGAGCTGTTTTTGATGAAAGGCTGCTGCATGAGGGTGATCTGGGCCGGGGGGCGGGTGTCCCCCTCTTCGATCTCGTCTGCGTCGACGTAGAGCGGGGCCATGGCCGCGACTTGCATGGCGATCTCGTGGGCCAGTTTTTGGAACTCTTCGGTCCGGGCGACAAAGTCGGTCTCACAGCCAAGTTCAACTATGGCCCCGACCCGTCCTCCGGTGTGTAAATAGGTGTCTATCACGCCTTCGTTGGTGTCCTTACCCGCGCGTTTGGCCACGCTGGCCACACCCTTCTCACGAAGGGCCAGAACGGCCTTTTCCATGTCGCCGCCGGATTTCTCCAGGGCATCTTTGCAATCCATGATCCCGGCGCCCGTCTGGTCGCGTAGGTTCCGGACTAATTCAACACTGACGGCCAATTGACTACTCCTATTAGCCGGCCAACGTCTGGCCGTAGATTGAGAACACCGGATGGTTATTCTTTCGACTGTTCCTCAGTGGCTTCCTCTGTTTCAGGCTCCGTTTCGGATTCCGGTTCAGGATCAGCCTCCGGTTCGGGCTCAGGTTCAGGCTCAGGTTCAGGCTCAGCCTCCGGTTCGGGTTCGGGCTCAGCCTCCGGTTCGGGTTCGGGTTCCGATTCAGGCTCAGCCTCTGATTCGGGTTCAGGCTCGTCCGATGCTTCAGGCGCCGCCGCCTCAGCGACGGGCTCTTCGGCCGCTGTTTCTGGGGCAGCCGCTTCGGCAACCGGCTCTTCAACCTCGGGTTCGGCCACCGGGGTTATGGCGGCCGCCGCCGCGGGCGCTACTTCGGCGACAGTGGCGGTATCCAAACCCTCCATCTCCGGAAGGCCATCCTCCTCCTCGTCGGGTGACACGTACGCGGTTAGGAACGCAGATTCGTCCACTTCCGCCATCTCTTCGATACGCGCTTGCTCCATCGCTTCACGTTGCGCAAGACCTTCCAGAACGGCGGAGGCCATGCGGTTGGTGATCAACCGGATGGAGCGGACCGCATCGTCGTTGCCGGGGATGATGTGGTCGACTAGGTTGGGGTCGCAATCGGAATCGACGATGGCGAAGATGTCGACCCCCATGCGCCGGGCCTCAGCGATGCAGATGTCTTCCCGGCCGATGTCGATGACGAAGATGGCCTTGGGGACCTCGGTCATGTCCCGCACGCCCGTGAAATACTTCTCCAAGCGGTTCAGCTTGTCGCGGAGCTTAACTCCCTCTTTCTTGGGCAAGACCCGGAAGTAGCCCTGGTCCCGCTTCTGCTGGAGCTCCAGCATGTAGGTGATGCGGGTCCGAATGGTCTGGAAGTTGGTCATGGTGCCGCCCAGCCAACGCTGGTTGACGTACAGCATGCCGCAGCGCTCGGCTTCGCTCTGGATCACCTCTTGGGCCTGGCGCTTTGTCCCCACGAACAGGACCTTGCCGCCCTGGGCCACGAGGTCCACCATCTCTTGGTAGACGGTGTTCAACATGCCCAAGGTCTGCTGCAGGTCGATGATGTGGATGCCGTTTCTCTGGGTGAAGATGTACTTCTTCATGGTGGGATTCCACCGCCGGGTCTGATGCCCGAAGTGGACGCCCGCCTCTAGAAGGGCCTTCATGGTGAGATGTTCGCGAACTGGGGGGGGCGGCGGGGCGGCGGGAACCGGGGCTGGTTCAGGGGCTGGTTCCGGAGCGATGGCCGTGGCCGGGGCCGACTGGGATTCTTGGGGTTCTTCTTTCGCCGGCTCGGCCGGTGATCCTTGGGACTCAACCATAAATTATGTCTATTCCTTTTTACCGGCTGGTTTAGCCGGTTACGTCCGAGAGCCCGCCGCAGGAGACGGCGAGACCCGCAAAATCCCCGCCGCCTGCTCTTGAATCGACGCCTGGGCCGAAGCTGGAACGGGGGCAGGTTGATGCTTGTCGAAGTATAACATAGGGGTATTTGGCGGGCAATGGAACCAGGCTCGGCGCCATTCATAGGGGATTCCGCCGGCCGAGCTGCCTTGGTTTGGCCGGGCCGCCTAGAAAAATACCCGGTAGATCACGTTCAGCCCGACGGCTCCGGCCACTCCGGCCGCCAGGTCGTCGGCCATGATGCCCAGACCCCCCGGCAGCCCCTCGAACCGCCGGATGGGCCAAGGTTTCAGGATATCCAGTACGCGGAAAACGACGAACGCGGCAGCCAGCCAGAGCAGGGTTTTGGGCAGGAACAAACAGGTGATCCACATTCCGGCGAATTCGTCCCAGACCGCCCGTTTCGGGTCGTGGTCAGCCTCGGTGATCAGGGTATGGCAGGCCCAGATGCCGGCCAAGAACCCCAGCCCGCAGAGCAGGAAGAAGCCGGTGGAATCTTCATCAAGGGGCGAGAAACCGTAGAGCAGCACCGCCGCCAGACTGGCCACGGTGGCAGGAGCGATGGGGGCCAGACCGATGCCCATACCGGTGCCGAGAACCCAGCCAACGCGGTTTAGAACGATCGCCACTAGCCGTACCCCAGCCGGTGCAGGTCATCCTCGTTCATGCCCAGATAATGCCCGATCTCGTGCCACAGGGTAACCTTGATCTCGCGCTTCGCCTCGGACCGGTTGGAACAACCACGCAAGATGGGCTGACGGTAGATGGCGATCCGGCTGGGCAGCAGAGGGTCTCCACCCTCCCGCTCCGTCAAGGGCACACCGCTGTAGAGCCCAAAGAGGGAACCCTCCCCTTCTACCAGATCCTCTTCATCGGGTGCGGGCCATTCCTCGACCACCACGTCAACGTTTTCCAGCGCCTGGAGCACATGCTCGGGTATCTCCCGGTAGGCTTGGCGCACCAGCCGCACAAACTCCCGGTTGGTGATATTGATCAACTCGAAAGCCCGGCCTGCTGTCGAATCTTCTTGAGGATGTCTATGTTCCGCCGGTCCGGTCCTTTGCCCTCGAAACCTGGCACCTCCAGAAGAAAGGGCACGTCGGCGAAGGCGGGATTGCCCATGATGGCGGCAAATCCCTTTTCGCCGATGAACCCGTCTCCGATGTTGTCGTGCCGGTCAACCCCCGACCCGCAGACACGTTTGGAGTCGTTGGCGTGGACTGCCGCCACGTTGGCGCTGCCGGGTCCGGCGTCCAACTCGTCCAGCATGGCCTGTATGCCGTCGATGTTGGTCAGGTCGTATCCGGCGGCAAAAGCATGCTGGGTGTCCAAACATATCTTCAAGCGCGGACTGTCCACAGCTTTCAAGATGCCGCCAAGTTCATCGAACCTGGCCCCGATGTGCTGGCCCATGCCGGCCATGTTCTCCACCGCTAGGCACGGTCCGTCGGGCGAGGCATCCAGGACCTTCTTGATGGCCTCAACTGTCTGGGGCAGCACTGCTTCATAGCCTCTCCCTCCATGACTGCCTGGATGAAAAATGACTCCCGCCGCGCCGATGTCGGCCGCCAGATTCATATAGTTCACCAAGGAGTCGATGCCCTTCGCTAGATTGTCCTTGTTGGGAGTCCCCAGGTTGATCAGGTAGATCGCGTGCAAGAATACCGGCCCGATCCCGGCGTCGGCCAGGCCCTGTTTGAAGAGTTCGATCTGCTCGCCGGGCACGGGTTTAAAGGCCCAGGTCTGGGGGGAAGAGCCGAAGATCTGGATGGCCTCGCAGCCGATCTCCTGGCCCCTGGCCACCGCATTGCTGATGCCTCCGGCCGTGGAAACATGTGCCCCAATCTTCATTTATCATCCCTGACAAACCAGAGATTCCCGGTCCTGCATCAGTCTCGAATTTGAGCCTGAGCAGGCTGGACCGTCACCGCCAATTATACGTTAGCCCGGCATTGGCGGTATACGTCCCCGGGCATATAATTCACCGGCATGAGAGCGCTATATCTGAAGCAGGCGGGCGACCCTCCGGTCCTGGAGGTCCTTGATGTGCCCACGCCCAAACCGGGACCCCGCCAGGCCCTGGTGCGGGTCACCGCTTGCGGGTTCTGCCACCACGACCGGTCAGTGATGGCCGGATTGCTCCGCCGCGGCGTTGCGCCCAACGTTATCCTGGGCCACGAGATCTCGGGGGTAGTGGAGGAGACCGGCAGCGGCGTCACCGGGCTGAAGCCAGGGGACCGGGTGGTCAGCATCCTCACCGAGGCCTGCGGGCGCTGTGACCGCTGCGCCGATGGCCGTGAGCACCGGTGCCGCGAGGGCGCGGGCATCGGCCATGGCCGGGACGGCGGGTTCGCCCAATTCGTAGCCCTTTCCGAACACAGTCTGGTCAGGGCGCCAGAAGGTATAGATCCCTTCGGCGCGGCGCTTCTGGCCTGTCCCATGGGGGTCGCTCTCCAGGCGGTCGAAAAAACGGCTCGTGTGACCCCTGGAGAAACGGTGGTGGTCACTGGCGCGGGAGGAGGCCTGGGAGTCCACGCGGTACAAGCGGCGGCGGCATTGGGAGCGCGGGTGCTGGCTGTCTCGTCATCCCCAGAGAAGGAAAACCCCCTGCGAGAACTGGGCGCCGCCGAGGTCCTGGGAGACGACGGTCTCGACTTCGCCGAGTTGGTCATGGCTCTGACTGAGGACCAGGGCGCGGAGGTGGTGATCGATACCGTGGGCTCGGCCTTGTTTCCCTCGACCCTGAGGAGCCTGGCCCAATATGGCAGATTAGTGCTGTTGGGAGAGGTCCTGGGGCAGAGCGTCAGCTTGAATCCTACAGAGATAATCTTTCGCGACGCACAGGTCCTGGGCGCATCGGGGGTGTCCAGAGCAATGGTGGAGCGGGCAGGCCTGATGGTGTTGGAGGACAAACTGCGGCCGGTGGTGGACCTGGAATTACCCTTGGAGCAAGCAGCGGAGGCCTACCGGTTGGTGTCGGAACGGAGACCCACCGGACGAATCGTTCTGTTACCCAACGCCTGAACCACCAAACCCGTTCGCCCCGTTAGCGGCCGATCAGGTGGAGCAACGAAGAGGCCGCGGCCGCCGACCCTCGCCTGAAGAACCGGCCGATCTCGCCCCGGTCCCACATGACCAAGAACTGGCTGGCGATGAAGATTGAACTGTAGGTACCCACCACCGCCCCGATGGCCAATACCAGCAGCAATTCACGGATACTGTTGCCCCCGATGAACAGCATGGCCAGCAGCACCACCAAGGTCGTGATGCTGGTGTTAAGCGACCGTCCCATGCTTTCCATGATGCTCAGGTTTACCATGGGCGCCAATTCACGGTCGGGATGGCGGGATACGTTCTCGCGGATGCGGTCGAACACCACGATGGTGTCGTTCACGCTGTAACCGGCCACGATCAACAACCCCACGATGAACATGGAGTTCACTTCAAAGTTGATCACCCGGCCAAGGATCGAGAATATCCCCAAGATGATCAGCAGGTCGTGGACCAGGGCAATAATCGCGCTGACGCCGTACCGGTGTGCCTTGGGCACCCGGCGGAAGGCGTACCACACGAAGAACATGATGAACACCGATGCGGCGGCCAGGGCGTAGAAGGCGGTCCTCACCGTTTCTTGAGCCACGATGGGGGAGACGGTGTCGAATTCTACCCGGCCTCGCTCCATGCCCAGGAATTTCTCCAAATCGCGCTCGATAATCTCCCGTTCCGACAGGCCGTCGCCGATCGCTTCTTTCAAAACCACGGTCCGGATGAAGAAGTTGGTGCCCCCGATCCGCTGGATCAGCGCTTCGGGGTGGCCAAGTTCGTTCAAACGCTCCCGGATGTTTTCCTCATCCACAGGCTGGCGGAAGGTAACGTTCATCACGGAACCGCTGCTGAAGTCGATGCCTCCCCTCAGGCCCGAATCCAAGGTCACCCAGCCAGGCGCGATCATCATCGAGATGATACCTGGCACGATGATCAACGCGGATATCAGAAAGTACCAACCCCGTTTTCCTACCACATCCAGCACTAGCGTCCTCCTCTCAGGACCGGGGTCTGTGCCACTTCCTGGCCGGTGCGGTGCAATGACTCGGGTGTGAACAGGTTGATCCGTCCACCCAAGCCGATCCAAGCCATCAGTTGCAACAGGTTGCGGCTGACCATCACAGCGGTGAACATACTGACCGCCACACCGATGAACAAGCTGATGGCCACACCGGTAACCAGGCCGCCTCCCAGGCGGTCACCGAACCAGAGGAGCACCACGCAGGTGATCATTGTGGAGATGTTGCTGTCCCGGATGGCAGGCCAAGCGCGGTTGAACCCCACCTCCATGGACGAAGCCAGTGTCCGGCCGATACGGACCTCTTCTTTCATGCGCTCGAAGATCAGGATATTGGCGTCAACAGCCATGCCGATGGATAGGATGAACCCGCCGATGTGGGCCAACTCAAGGGTGATGGGAATCATCTTGAATATGGCCAAAACTATGATGGTGTAGAACACCAGGGCGAATGCCGCCACCACCCCAGCCATGCGGTAGTAGATGATCATGAACACAAAGACCAGACCCAGACCGACCAGGCCGGCGATGAGGCTGTTGCGCAGCGACTCTGACCCCAGCAAGGCGTCGACGTCGCTCTCCTGGATCAATCTGAGCGGCACGGGCAGCCGGCCCGACTCCACTTGGATGGCCAGGGTGCGGGCTTCTTCACGGGTGAAGTTGCCGCTGATCTGGGTGCGGCCATCACGGATCCAGGCGCGGGCCACCGGGACGAGCAATTCTTCGTCGTCCATGATGATTGCTATCCGTTTCGTGGCCTGGGCCTCCGCCGTGGATATGCGGCGGGTCAGGTCGGAGAATATCTCAGATCCCCGGCTGTTGAACTGGAGGTTCACCACCCACCCGATACCAAGAGTATTAGTGGAAGCCTCGGCCCGAGTCAGGTCATCCCCGGTCAGCCCTAGGTCCGCGTCGGTGAAGATGTTACACGCCGGGTCCTGGCAGGTCCGCTCTTTAAACTCCAGCCGGGCCGTGGCGCCGATCAGCGCCTTGGCTTCGTCGATGCCGCTCTCCACGCTGAATAAAGCCACCTGGCCGATCTCCGAAGCTATCGCCAAGACCGCCCGGCCTTGTATCTCGGCGCTTACGGTGTTCGACCGGACGGTAAATGTCCTTTCGTCCTTGAATTCGATCCTGAAATCCTCGTACCCGGCATCCGCCAACAAAGCCGGCAGGACCGCGGCCGCATCCACGGCCGGTACAGGCGCGTCTGGGCCCGGCTCGGCGAGCACGATATCAGTGACTGAACCGGTGGCTCCCGGTAGTTGCACTATGATCCGGTCATCGCCGAACAACTGGATGATTGGCTCTTCCGTTCCGAACCGGTCTACGCGCCGGCTGATATTGTCCAAAACGCCCTGCATCTGTTCCAGGGTCGGTTCTTCAATAACGCTGGACTGGAAGAGAGTGATAGCGCCAAGGGCTTCTGTCAGGGCTTCATTCAGGCCCGTGCGCCTGGGGTCGTCTTCGGCCAAGATGTCGGTGCGGATCCGGAACCGGTTCACGCCAGTGGACCCGACTTGCAGCCCTTCTAATTCGGCGTCGTCATCCCCAAACCGCAGTTCTTGCAGTGTGGTGATCAGTTCGTTGATCGCGACTTCTTCCGTGAAAGTGATCTCGAATCTGGTGCCGGTATCGGCCTGGTAGACCAGGTGACCACCCCCCCGGAGGTCGAGACCCAGCTTAAGCCCCAATGGTCCGGTGCCGTCGCGCTCAATCCGGGGGAAGCCAGGGATGTCGATATTGATGTCTCTAAATCCCAGGGCGGCTATGGCGATACCCAGGATCAGGATGATGGTGATGGATATTCGTATGCTGCGGGAGCGCATCGGCTATTTCGACCCGTCGCGGCGGCTTTCCCGCGCCGGTTTCCCGGCCAGATTTCTCAGTGCATCGGCAGCCATTTCCAGGGCTTGCTCCTTGGTTTCAATCTCTCCGGCGGCCCGGGCCTCTTCAACGCGTTCCAATACGGCGCCAATATCTGGCCCCGGCTGAATCTTGAAGTGGGTCATCAGGTCGTGTCCGGTGATGAGGCGGATGGTCGTGGGGGAAACCGGCTCACTTGTGCCTACGTGGAGGATATGTCCGACCATTCTAGCATGGTTACGCCAGTCCTCATGTACCAGATCGGGGCCTTTTGCCGCCAGATAATCGGCCAAGCTTAGGTACAAAGTGTCTATGGCAACGTCGCCCACGTCCCGAAAGTAGCGGTGGATCGCCCGATTGGTGGGCCATTCGTCGCCGTCTTTCATGCCGGTGGGGCGAAGGTGTTGCTCCACCATCTTGGCCACCATCTCGATGCCCTTGGAACTGACTCGAAGCTGGGTCAAGCGTCTGATGGCTATCTCGGCGCCCTGTTCCGAGTGGCCAAAGAACCTGGTGCGCCCGGTGGCGTCCTGGGACTTGGTCTGGGGTTTGGCGATGTCATGGAACAGCGCGGCCAGCTTCAGCACGGTGCCCCGGGTGTGTCCGTCCGTGGCCTGCCGGCTGAAATGGGCCTTGCTGTCCGGAGTCCAGGGCACACACGAATAGATGGGCGAGTTCTGGTGCCCCTTCGTAATGAGTTCCGCAGCCTCGACGGTGTGCATTGTATGTCCCCAAACGTCCCAGTAGTGCATATTTGGCTGGTCGACACCCTTGGCTGACTGGAGTTCCGGTATCACCTGCTCGAAGAGGCCGAAGTGGTCCAATACTTCGAGTTGTCCCTTGGCGCCGTCCAGCGAAAGTATATTCAGAAATTCCTCTCTGACCCGCTCCGGAGAAACCTGGGCAAGCAGCTTGGCATCGGCGGCGATCAGCTTGGAGGTGCCCGGGTCCACACGGAATCTCAACTGCCCCGCCAGGCGGATGGACCGCAGCAAACGCCCCGGGTCGTCTCGAAACACCGTGGGGCCCAGGGCGCGAATCGTCTTTGCGGCCAGGTCGGCCCGGCCTCCCCATGGGTCGATAACCGAATCGAGCGACGGCCAATCGGCCAGAGGTATGGCCATGGCGTTGACGGAAAAATCCCGCCGGCTCAGGTCGTCTTCAATGGTCCCGGAGAACCCGTCCACATCGATGGTCCACGTAGCCTCACTCTGGCCGGACCCGTCTTGATCAGAGTCGTCGGCGATACCGGACGTTACCACCCGCACCACTCCGTGGGCGGCGCCCAAGGGAATCACCGTGCCGCCAAACTTCCGGGCGATCTCCTGGGCGATGGCTTCCGGGTCTCCAGACACGGCTATGTCGATGTCGTGGCCCGGCTTGCCAAAATGCAGCCAGTCACGGACGAATCCGCCCACCAGATAGGTGTCGGTCCCAAGGGCGGCACAGCAGGCAGCAAGTTTTTCAATCATGGACTACCAGGCATGGACTATCAGTCATGGGCTATACGGCACGGATTAAGCGGTGGATTGCAGCGCTCCAAGCGGGCGGGCAAAACCAACCTCACCCGCATGGTTGGAATCAGGGATGACGGGAGTTGGCGGCGCTCAGTCCTCGATGGCCGAAGCGGAGATCTCAGCGGCTACCGATTCGGCCGGCTCGACCGGCCCTTCGGCCTCATCCTCTTCACCGTCAAACTCTTCTTCCTCGTCGGGCTCGTAGGTGACCTTATAAAGGCTATCGCGGTCGACCAGGTGATCGATGTACAGGATGCCGTTCAGATGGTCTATCTCGTGTTCCAGGGCCTGGGCCAGCAACTCATCGGCGTTGACCCGGTAGATCTTCCCGTCCAACCCCATGGCCTTGACCCTGACCTTTTCGGAACGGTTGACCATGCCCCGGTACCCGGGAACGCTCAGGCAGCCCTCTTCCACCTGCCGATCACCCTCGGTCTTCATGATCTCCGGGTTGATGAGCACCATGGGTTCTTCCATCTCCGGGGTCTCGATAACCGCCACCTTCTGAAGTGAGCCCACCTGGTTGGCGGCCAAGCCCACGCCGCGTTGGTCGCGCATGGTCTCCACCATATTTTCGACCAGCTTCTTCAGCTGCGGGGTAACTTTAGCCACCTTCTTCGCCTGCTTCCGCAGGATCGGGTCAGGCAAGAGACGCATGTCCAAGATCGCCAATACGACCACCTCACGGGTGTGAAGATTCCGGTTACAGCTGGGCAGCTAAGCTGCTCTTTCTTGTCGGTAATTACTTGGTTCAGGGTCGCTAGTCATTATATTCAACGCTTCTCTAGGGTGTAAAGCTGGCTAGAGGACGTGCACCGGGTCCACATCGACGGTGCAGCCCGGCGGGAATTCCATGCCCTCGATGAACCGCGAAAGCTCCCGCCCCCGGATGGTCAGGTGCCAGCGGTAGCGGCCCCGGACCCGCGAAGGGATGCCGGGCGCGGGACCAACGACGTCGATGCCGGCCAGTCCCTGGGACTGGGCCCGCTGCGTCAGCAGTCTTCCGGTCTCCGTGGCCTGCCGCTGCGCCTGGCTATCGTTGCGGTCCTGGAACACCAGATGCACCAGATCGTTGAACGGCGGGTTGCCGGTCTGTCTCCTGGCGTCGATCTCATACTTGTACAGGGCCTGGTAGTCCTGGGCGGCGGCGGCCCGGATGGCGTAATGGTCCGGATTATAAGTCTGGACTATCACCTGGCCGATGGCCTCGCCCCGCCCGGCCCGTCCGGCAACCTGGCACATCAGTCCAAAAGCGCGCTCCCCGGCCCTGAAGTCAGGCAGATAAAGGCCGATGTCCGCCAGGACCACTCCAACCAGAGTCACGTTGGGAATGTCCAGACCCTTGGCCACCATCTGAGTGCCCACCAGCACCTGGGTGTCGCCGCTGGTCAGCCGGGCCATGGTGTCTTCGGTGTCCTGGCCGGAACGGGTGGCGTCGGCGTCCAACCGGTCTACGGTCACTTCGGGCAGCAGCTTTTTTACCTCTTGCACCACCCGCTGAGTTCCTGCTCCCAACTGCCGAATATGTTTCCCGCCACAAGTGGGGCAGGTAGTTGGCATCCTGGTCCGGCGGTTACACCGGTGGCACAGCAGCCGCGATTGAGTGGAATGGTAGGTCAATGAAACGGAACATCTGCCGCATGTGACTACGTGGCCGCAGTCCCGGCACTGGACGATGGACGAATCACCTCGGCGGTTCAAGAACAAGATCGCCTGATGCCCGCCGGCGACGCAGTCTTTCAAGCCCTGGGCCAATGCCCGGCTGAAGATGCTGCGGTTGCCTTCCCTGAGTTCTTGCCGCATATCGCAGACCTGTACCTGTGCCAACCGGGAAACCCGGTCCGGTCCGGCGCTGACCCGGTCGGGGAGCTCAAGCAGGGTGTGCCGGCCCCGGCTGGCGGCGTAGTAGGTCTCAACGTCGGGAGTTGCGCTGCCCATCAAGACGGGCGACCCGGTGAGGCGGCCCAGTTCCAGGGCCGAGGCGCGGGCATGGTACAGCGGATGGGTCTCGATCTGCTTGTAGGTCCACTCGTGTTCCTCGTCGACTACGATGAGGCCAAGATTGGCCAACGGTGCGAACAGCGAACTGCGCGGGCCCACGACCACGTCGTACTTGCCTTCGCGGATGTCCCACCATTGGTCGAATTGCTGGCGTGGTGTCAGCCGGCTGTGCATCACCGCCACACGGCCGGGGAACCAGGCGTTGACCCGTTCCAACGTCTGAGGTGTCAGCGATATCTCGGGAACCAGGAAGATGGCCTGGCGGCCCTGGCGCACCACCTGGTCGATGGCTCTCAGGTAGACTTCGGTCTTGCCGCTGCCCGTGACACCGTGGAGTAAAAAATTGCGGGGTTGAAATTCCGGGTCGTCCAGGACCTCCAGTATCTTGGACAGCGCTTCGGCCTGATGGGCGGTCAATGTATGCTGCTGCCGGCCCGTGCCCGGTCCAGGTTTGGGCGTGGCGATGGTTGCCGAGTCGGCCCGCACCCATTCCATGGCGACCAGTCCCTTGCTGAACAGGGCTTGGCCCACCCCATTGCCGAACTCCTTGTTAGCCAGGGCGGTGGGGTAGGGGGCCCTCTGCTCCCGCACCGCGGCCAGCAGCCCTTCTTGACGCGGCGGAAGGTTGGTTTTCTCTGCGCCGGGGGCTTCGGTGGACGCCGGCGACGGCATCAGAAACGCTTCGTACTTGGGAGCAACCCTAGGCCGGGGCATGGTCAACCGGCGCTGGACTAGGCCCTTGTCCACCAACCGGGCCAGTTCCCGGTTGGCGTTGCCACCCAATAGCTTGGCGAAGTCGGCTTCATCCAGTCCAGCCTTCTTCGCCATCAGCTCTGCCAGAGCGGCGGCCGATTCCGGTCTTAGATTCCCCTTCGTTAAGTCCGCGCCTGGGACAGCGGTGATCCGGGAGCGGACATGGGCTTCAAATCCGGGGGGCAGCAACGGGGCGATGGCGGTGAACAAGGAGCAGCGGTAGCGGGCGCTGATCCAGCGGCCCAACTGGAGATGTTGGGGGCCGATCAGGGGCGAAGGCTCCACCGGCTGCAGGATATCCCTGGTCTCAGGGACGTTGGGCACGGCCACCAGATCCACGACCAGACCCTGGAGCACCCGCCGCCCGAATGGGACCCAGACGAGTTGGCCGGTCTCCACGGTGAACCGGGGCGGGACGGAGTAGGAGAAGGTCCGCGAATGGCCCACCGCCGCGTCCACCGCCACTTCCGCATATCTCATGCTAACCATAAGGACCCGTGACCAACGCCCATCGGGGAGCCGCCCCATCCGCAGACTTGTTGGGAACCTGCCTAAAATCAGCACGGCCCGCTGGGTGCGGGCCGTGATTCGTTTAGTTTATTCTTCTTCCGGTTTTTCTTCCGGTTCTTCGGCCGGTGGCGCCTCGGCTTCTGATTCTTCAGGCGGAGTTTCTTCCGCCGGTCCTTCCTCAGCCGACTCTTCGGCGGGTTCCTCTGCCGGTTCTTCCTCGGTTGCTTCCGCTAACGGTTCTTCGGCGGGTTCGTCGGCGGGTTCTTCTGACGCCTCTTCAACCGGCGCGTCGTCCAGCTCTTCCGTGGGTTGTTCTTCCGACTCCTCGCCTAGCTCTTCAACTTCCAGTTCTTCGGCTGCTTCCGTTGCCGCGGCGATCTGTTCGGCAAGCTCAGCTTCAGCGGCCGCGGCCTCTTCCTGGACCTTTCTGCGCTGGACCGGGTTAAGTTCTTTTATCCTGGCAGCCCGGCCCTGCAATCCGCGCAGATAGTAGAGCTTGGCGCGGCGCACATTGCCGTATCTGGTCACTTCCAGAGATTCGACCAAGGGTGAATGCAGCGGGAATATACGCTCGATACCGATGCCGGCGGTGATGCGCCGCACCGTGAAGTTGGCGGCTGGGCCTTTGCCGTTCTGCAACCGAATCACCACGCCTTGGAAGACCTGGATCCGTTCTCTTTCCCCTTCCCTGATCCGGAAGTTCACCTTAACGGTGTCGCCGGCGCTGAATTTCGGGATCCTGGGATTGGGTGCTTTCTTAAGTAACTGGGGGGCTTCCATCCTGTCTCACTAACTCGCAATTTCAATACCGGGCAAGCTCCAGTGATTCAAGCCACAGGTCGCCGCCAGTGTATCTTCGGGGTTGGATCGAGGTCTACCGATTGAGTCTACCGGGAGGTCCGTGTGCGGTTGCCCATTAAATGGTGGGCGGTACTGGACTCGAACCAGTGACCTCTTGCGTGTCGAGCAAGTACTCTAACCAACTGAGCTAACCGCCCGCACATCCGCAGTGTAACAAGGGGCCCTTTGGCCAGTCAAGACAGAATTGCCGCGCCGGCAGGCCGCTGGTGCGGACCGGCTCGTAGGACATTAAGTGCCTGGCAACCGTAGGGCCGGGGTGATCGTGGCAAAAGATGAAGGCGCGCTCCTAATCGGTCGCTGTAAACACGTTTACATTGTAGGCGGGATAAATCTCAGCTCGCGGTGGTGGAATGCCAATCTTTTGCATTACAGGCATAAGACGGCTGACAAAACCCTTTTCCATCTTGTCCGTTGATTCCCATATGTTTGTCATGCGAATGTCACCAGATTCGTCGAAGCAGACGGCGTGCATCATCCAACCATCGATGGGTTTAGTCTCCCATCCGACTTCTTGCCGCAGCCTTTCATACATGTCTTTGGTAAATCCCTTTCCTATGAAGATCGCCATTATCGCCATGATTTTTCCTCCTCATAATTTTTCGGAATAGAAAACATGAAATAACGCGCCTCAGGCATGGGCAACTGCTATTTCCATTTCACATGCATGTCCCACAAATTGGCGTGGCCAGAGGAGCCGTGCGCACCAATTGGTCAACTTTTCAAGTTGCTTTCGGAGCAAGCCCTTGGTTTTGCCGTCGATCAGATTTCCATCCCAGTCGAAAATCCCCGCTCAGGAACCTAAGCCCACAAACGCGACTGGCAACTGTCACGCCGCGTAGTGGGGCATCACTTCATTGGTGAAAAGCTCGATGGACCGCATTGCTTGCTCGTGGGACAGGTCGCCCCATTGGAAGGCGCAGACGAAATAGTTGGCCCCGGTGGCCACGTACTCGTCCATGTAATTCCGGATGGTCTCCGGTGAACCGGCCACCGAACCGAACCCGCCGCCGCCGCCCTCGCCGTCGGCCACGCGGCCACGCAGGTTCTTCCTCCGCTCCTCCCGCTCCAGTTCTTCCAGGGAGGCGTCCAGGTCGCGGCGCTCTTCCCGGGGCAATTCGCGGGCCGGGACCGCGGCCGGGCGCGGGTTCATGTTCTCCCCGGCGAACTGCGTCAGACCGCGCCGTTCAGCCTCCAAGCGCCGGGGCGTTCCCAGGTTCCAGCGGTAATGCTCCCAGGCCGGCTCGGCCTGCTTCATCGCCTCTTCATCGGTGTCGGCCAACAGCAGATGGACGACCAGTCCAATCTTGGGCTCGGTCCCCTGGGCGGTCAGCGCCCCCACACCCTGATGTTTCTCCCATTCTTGGTGGTAGCGTTTGACGTTTGCCTCAAAGCTGTCCAATCCGCCGACGATGATGGTGTTCATACCGTCCATCGCCGCCGTCTCAACGTTGCGCATATACCAAAATGGCGGCATCGGCTCTTGCAATGGCCGCAGCCGCATGGGGAGTTCGTCGAAGTTGTAGAAATTCCCTTGATGGGTCAGCACGTCATGAGACAGACCGTACTGGACGGCGGCCAAGGTCTCGCGGTAGCGGGCGTAGTTGGCCTCTACATCCGAGTCCTGGCCCCAGAAAAACGCTTCAAAGACCCCGCCCCGGCCAACGCCGATCTCCAAGCGGCCGCCGCTTAGATGGTCCAGCATGCAGTACTCCTCGATGAGCTGGACAGGGTGGTGGAGGGGCAGCACGCAGATTCCCGGACCGAACCGGATATTAGTGGTGCGCTGGGAGACCGCCGCCAGGAACACGTTCTGCGACGGAGCCAGACTGTGCACGGCCGGCGTGTGGTGCTCAGCCAGATGGTAGGCGTAATAACCGGCCTTATCCAAGACCTCGAGCTGTTCCATGCGCAGGTTGTAGGTTTCCTGAAGTCCCAGGCCAGGAACAGGTTCTATGTGATCGAATACTCCGAATTGGAGGGCCATACGCCGAATCCCCCATGCCTTCTAGTGACTGGTCCCGTCAAAGTCTACTATCTGAGTCAATCCGGTGTCGTCAGATCGGCCCTATCTCACCGGCCTCGCCTCGTTGGATCTGACGCCTGTCCACCGTCGGCCCTCCCCGCGTCAAACGCCAACCGCCGATCAAGAACACCAACGCCGCCAGCAGGCCGAGGGACGACCCGATAAGGAACACATCTTTGAACGCCTTGATGAAGGCCACCCCTTCGGCTTCCGCGCCACCAGCCAACTCCATAATGTGGTGATCGCTGCGCCAACCGAAGATACCTCCAATCACCGCCACCGAAAGGACCCTTCCGCAGGACTGGGCCAAGGAGAGGGCCGCTCCCGCGGTGCCGAACCTCTCGGATGGCACGCTGCCCAACATCAGGGAGAAGGCGGCGGCCTGGAACAATCCCAATCCGGCGCCAACTATCCCGATCCGCAAGGCCACCTCTCCCAGACTCGATTCGGTGTCCAAGAAGCCCAGGTAGAGCAGTCCAGCAGCCATGACCAACAGTCCGCCGAATCCCACCGGCAGGCTGCCGAACCTGTCGCAAAACCAGCCCCCAGCACCGGACGATATGGAATTCAAAAAAGCCAATGTCGCCAGCATCAGCCCCAATGCAAGCGCGCCTCCTCCCAGGCTGTCCGCCACGTAGAAGGGAAAGATGAACCAGATGACGAAGACGCCGAGGTTGGCCAGGAACATGCTCAAACTGGAGACATTAAAGCCCCGTAGGCGAAGGAGATAGCCGGGCAGAACCGGCCACCTTGCCGTCCGTTCGACCCGCCAGAATGCGCCGAGAAACACAGGAGCCAAGGGCAACAAGACGAGGACCACCGGGGAGGTCCAGCCGAGGGACCGGCCTAATCTTAGGCCGATTATCAGGCACATAAGTCCGCCGGCCAGCAAGGCCGCACCCGCAACATCAAAAGCCGGGCCAGAAGCCGGGCCGCGGCGGCGGCGCTCCAAGAACCAGAATCCCAGAACGATGGCCGTCACCGCGAAGGGCGCCCGGCCCAGGAAGATCCACTCCCAACCGAGCCACCCCAGCAACAACCCCGCGCCGATCGTGCCAGCCAGCATGCCCAGGGCCTGGCTGCCCACGGTGAAGCCCATGCTCAAGCCACGCCGGTGACTGGAGAAGACACCGGCGGCGATGGCCGGCGACACCGCGAACAGGCACCCGGTGCCCACCGCCTGCAGCACCCGGAATCCCACCACGGTTCCAAGGTTGGGGGAGAAGGCGATGAAGAACATGGCCACCAGATACGTAGCTGCGCCAAAGATGTAAACCGGACGCAGGCCGAAGCGGTCGGCGAAACTGCCGGCCCCCATGACCAATGCCGCCTGGGTGGCGATGAAGGCGACGATCACCCACTGGATGCTCTGTAAGTCGGCTTCCAAGTCATCGGTCATCGCCGGCAGGGCCACGTTCACCGAGGTGTCCAGAGCGGCAAGGAACATGCCCAGGCCGGCGATGACGCCCACCATTACTCTGCCCCATGGCTTATCGGTGGTCCCATCGGCCGTATTCAAGGCCTGTTCCGGTGTTTCATCCGGGGGGTTGTTCCGGGGCGAGCTCATAAGTAACGAATTCTACCCTTTCTAGTTTGAAAGTCGATATGACCCCTCCGGACGCCCCACCGGGTTTCTGATTGCAATGCCCTGCCGCTTGTGTTAAAAATCCAGTGCTATTCAGCCTGTAAACCGGCGGGCGGACACGCTTGCTTTAGGGCAATATAATCCCGCCGGTCCGCACTCAAGCCGCCCAGGAGGTCGCCAAGTGGTTGAAGATTCGGGAAGATTCGATGCCCTGCTTCAAGAGGACCGAACTTTTCCTCCATCCAAGGAATTCATAGCCCAAGCCAACATCTCCGACCCAAACGTTTACGAAGAAGCCAATCGCGACCCGGAAGCGTTCTGGGCAAAGTTCGCCGAGGAACTGGACTGGTTCAAGAAATGGGACACGGTCTTGAAGTGGGACCCGCCCCACGCCCAGTGGTTCATCGGCGGCAAGCTAAACGTTTCCTACAACTGCCTGGACCGGCACCTGAGCACCAGCCGCCGCAATAAGGCGGCCATCATATGGGAGGGCGAACCGGGAGACCGGCGGGTCTACACCTATTGGGACCTCTACCGGGAGGTCTGCCAGTTCGCCAACGGTCTCAAGAGCCTGGGGGTAGAGAAGGGCGACCGCGTCACCATCTACCTGCCCATGGTCCCGGAGCTGCCCATCGCCATGCTGGCCTGCGCCCGCATCGGAGCCGCCCACAGTGTTGTGTTCGGCGGGTTCAGCGCCGAGTCCCTGCGCGACCGGCTCAACGACTCTGAATCCAAGATTTTGATCACCGCCGACGGCGGCTACCGGCGCGGCGGCATCATACCCCTGAAACAGAACTCCGATGATTCGCTGGAACAAGAAGGCGGCGCGCCCAGCGTCGAGAAAGTGGTGGTGGTGCGCAGGACCGAGAGCGCCGACGACAAGATGGTGGAGGGCCGCGATATCTGGTGGCACGACTTGATGGAAGGACAACCCCTCACCT
This sequence comes from Chloroflexota bacterium, assembly GCA_022570905.1. GTDB lineage: Bacteria > Chloroflexota > Dehalococcoidia > Lucifugimonadales > UBA3495 > UBA9611. Next base: position 6,497 of record JACZYV010000020.1, on the reverse strand, counting down.
GTGAGCCGGAACAGATGGACAGCGAAGACATGCTCTATCTGCTCTACACCAGCGGCACCACCGGCAAACCCAAGGGGATCGTCCACACCACGGCCGGATACCTGCTGGGCGCCTACGCCACCTTCAAGTGGATCTTCGACATCAAAGAGAACGACACTTACTGGTGCACCGCCGACATCGGCTGGGTCACCGGCCATAGCTACATCGTCTACGGCCCGCTGGCCAACGGCGCCACCTCGGTGATGTACGAGGGCTCACCCGACTACCCCGACCGGGACCGGTTCTGGGCCATCGTCGCCAAGTACGGCGTGACCATCCTCTACACCGCGCCCACGGCCATCCGCACCTTCATGCGCTGGGGTGAAAGCTACCCTGAGAAACACGACATGTCTTCCCTGCGCCTTCTGGGATCGGTGGGCGAGCCCATAAACCCGGAGGCCTGGATCTGGTACCACAAGAACATCGGCGGCGGTAGATGCCCCGTGGTGGACACCTGGTGGCAGACTGAGACCGGCAGCATCCTTATCTCGCCCCTGCCGGGAATCACAACCTTGAAACCCGGTTCGGCCACCCGCGCCTTCCCCGGCATCGAGGCCGAGATACTGGACGAGCAGGGCAATCCCGTCGGCCCCGGAGGCGGCGGCTACCTGGTCATCAAGAAGCCCTGGCCGTCCATGCTGCGCACCATCTACGGCGACGAAGAACGGTACGTCGAGCAATACTGGTCACACTATAAGGACATCTATTTCACCGCCGACGGCGCCAAGATCGACGAGGACGGCGATTTCTGGCTGTTGGGCCGGGTGGACGACGTGATCAACGTTTCCGGCCACCGCATCGGCACCATGGAAGTGGAAAGCGCCCTGGTGGACAATCCCAAGGTCGCCGAGGCCGCCTGTATCGGCAAATCCCACGAGATCAAGGGCCAAGCGATAGTTGCTTTTGTCACCCTGAAAGACAGCGTGGAGATGTCCGATGAAGTCATCGTCGAATTGAAAGCCCACGTGGCCAACAAGATCGGCGCCATGGCCCGGCCCGATGACATCATTTTTGCCGCCGAGCTGCCCAAGACCCGCAGCGGCAAGATCATGCGCCGCCTGCTGAGGGACGTGGCGGAAGGCCGGGCGCTGGGAGACACCACCACCCTTGCCGACCCGGCGGTGGTAGACTCTCTTAAGGAACAATACGGCGACGAGGAATAAAAATTCCGACTTCGTTCAGGGCGGAGAAACCGCCGTTCTTCTACAGCCGTAGAATAAATGAAATATTCCCTGATGGAGGGTGGAAGCGATGGCGAGTTATAAGAAACATGAGGCCCAGGAATGGGCATGGGAGACCCTTAAGGGACAGTGGACCACACTCATCACTCCCTTCACGCCCGATGACCGCATCGACATCGACGGCATAAAACGGAACGTCCGGTATGTTCGCAGTCTCGGCACCACGGGCGCCGGCTGCACCTGGAACATGGGCGAGTTCTGGAGCCTGACCTACGATGAGCGGATCCAGGTGATGGACGCCGTAGCCGAAGAGGCCGCGGGGAGCTGGCCGATCGGAGCCCACGTCACCCATACATCAGCGTCCGATATGGTCTCGCTGGCCCAGCATGCTGAGGAGAAGGGATTCGACCTCCTGATCGTCGGGCCTTCCTACATGGCCACCAAGACCGAAGACCAGGTAGTGCAGTTCGTAAAGATACTGGCGGACAACACCAACCTGGCGATCATGTTTTATAACTCGCCCCAATTCGGCATCGTCATGAGTCCGTACGGGCTGGGACAATTGTGCAGCATCCCCAACGTCGTGGGGATCAAAGAGGCCAGCTTCAACCAACAGATTTCCATCGAAACGCACTTGTCTTTGGGCAAAGAGTACGTCATCAGCACCCCCGACGAGTGGATATTCTTCAAGGGCCAAGAGTTGGGCATCCAGCAGCAGGTCATGTTCGCCAACACCTCAGACTGGCGTTTCGACGTGCCCGGCGCCAACAACTACGTCCAGTGGATCGACCGTGCCTGCAAGGGAGACCTGGACGAAGCATTCTACGAGAAAAACGTGCGCCGGTTGAAAGAACTCTCCGATACTTGGTGGACCAAGATTCAGACCAAGTACAACGGCGCTCTGCCCGTCTCCATGGTCAAACATTGGGGCGAGTTGATGGGCATGGCAGCCGGATCGGTACGGCCGCCATTATTCGATTTATCACCAGTGGAGAAGTCTGAATTGAGAGAAGAACTAGAACCCCTAAAGCCCATTCCCGCCCCTGTGGTTCCCGCCGTGCCCGCCAAGTCCCGCGGTTCATGGCTCGACGGAAATAATAACTTCGCCTCGGGCATGCTGCTCATGGTGAGCGTACAGAACGTGGCGGAGGCCTTGGAGGCCGAGCAGGGCGGCGCCGACGTGGTCGACGTCAAGAACCTGCAAGAGGCCTTGGTTGGCTCCGGTCATCCCAACATCGTCAAGGCGGTCCGGGGCATCATGCCAGTGGAGAAACACGTCAGCGTAACCCTGGGTGTGGTCCCACTTCAGCCCGGCACCGTGGCCATGGCCGTGTACGCGGCAGCCGTGATGGATGCCACATCAGTGAAGGTGGGATTCCGAGTGGCGAGCTACGACAAGGCGGTGGAGGTACTCCGGGAAGCCCGCATGGCCCTGGAAGGCTTCAACACCAAGCTGGTCGGATCTGTTTTCGCCGATAACGAGCTCTTTGAAAATGGCCTCGACCCCATGTGCATGGTCCAACTGGCCAAAGACGGGGAGTGCGACGGGTTCCTCATCGACACCCTGACCAAGGACGGCCGCAACCTCTTCAACTTCATGTCGGAGAGCGTTCTGAAGGACATCGTGCTAGAGGGCAAGTCGCTGGGCATGAGCACGGCGCTGTCCGGGCATCTGAAGATCTCCGACCTTGACGAACTGGCCCGGATCAATCCCGACATCGTGGGAGTCAGGGGCGCAGTCTGCGGCAACGGAGAGCGTGACCGGGCCGTGGCCTGGGAAGCAGTGGCCGAGTTCAAACGCCAACTGGACCTCAGAAAAAGCGGCGAGGTGGACGTGTACGACGGCGAGGTTGTGCCGGTGAGCGGTTCCAGCGGCTGGGTGGTCATCGACGGCCGGGGCAAGAGTTGCGCCGGAGTGCTCGCCGCCCTGACCAAGCAGATGGAGATGGACAAGGAGTCCTTCGTCGAAGCCATCTTGGCCGACGCCCTGAACATCTACGATGTCACTCTGTGGGCCGAGAAGGCAGGCCACGAGGTCCTCACCAAACGGTCGGACCCCGACGGCACAACCAGGGTGCTGATCCGCCCGTAACAGGCGTCGTCACCAGATAATACTCGTAAAAAACGTAGGGGCATCCCGGTTCCGTCGGGATGCCCCTACGTTTTTTCATCCTACGAATAGCCCTCACGGCCCCACCCACCGCCGTAACCGGCAGGTACTAGCCACAGTTGTACTGTTAGACCATGAAGACCGGGTTGGCGTCGCGGTTGATCCGGTCTTCGCTCTTCAGGCCATCCCGTTGAAATTTGGTCAGAGCGAACATGTTACGGTGACTCTCGCCATCGTAGTACTTCAGCGGTTTGGACAAACGCCGGGCCACCTCCGCGTCCACCTCATCCTCCGGGACAAGGTGGAGAGGAGAATCCGAAGCGATGGTGAATCCCCACAGGGTCTGAAAGGCCGGGATGTGCACCTGAGCGGCCTTGGTATGGTCGAAGAGGGTGCCCAATGTATTAAAGATGGTCGTGAAGCACTCCGTGTAGCTGAGCAATCCGGCCGGGCCGGACTGGGTCACCAACACCCCGCCGGGGTTGAGCCGGGCTTTGGCGATGGCGTAGAACTCCTGGGTGTAGAGCAGGGCGGCGGTGCCGCCTTCCAGGGGATCGACCAAGTCTAGGATTATCGCGTCGTAGGAATCGGAAGTGTTTTCCAGGTAGCCGCGGGCGTCCTCATGGAGCAGGTGGGTCCGGGGATCGTCGAAGCTGCCTTGATGGTGGTTGGGGAGGTATTTGCGGCAGAGCTCGACCACCTCCGGGTCCAGATCGACCATGGTAGCGCGTTCCACCGATCTGTGGGCCAACACCTCGCGGAGGGTGCCGCCTTCGCCGCCGCCCCCGATGAAAACCTGCTTGGGTCCCGGATGGCAGAGCATGGCCGGATGCACCAGCGTCTCATGGTAGATATGCTCGTCCCGTTCCGTGGACTGAGTCTTGCCGTCTAGGATCAGGCTGCGGCCGAACAACTCCGAGTCAAGGATCTCGACCTTTTGGTAGGCGGTCTGGCCCGAGTAGTAAACCTGACGCACCCTGAGCATCACGGACAAGTCGGGATAGACACTCTCGATAAACCAATTGCCTGACATTTCCATCTTGAACCGCAGGGCTGTTTAGAGTCCCACGGCCTCCTGGACCGCCAGACCCCTTTTTATCTCTTGGATCTCCGGGTTACGGCATTCCAAGGCTTCGGCCAGCTTGTTAGCCGCCTCCCTGGGCCGGAACGAGGTCCCACAAGAGAATATATCCGCTGCGGCATAGCCGTATTCGGGCCAGGTATGAATCGAGATATGGGACTCGGCAATAGCCAAAATTCCAGTAACGCCCTGGGGTGAGAAGTGGTGAAACGATTCGCCGACGATCGTGGCCCCAACGTCTTGGGCTGTCTCGATCATCGCCCGGCGAATATAAGAGAGGTCGTTTAGTAGTTCGGAGTTACAGTCCTTTAGTTCCAACAAGAGATGACAACCTAGTACTTCCAATCACCTGTCCTCCTAATAATCATTGGTTGTGTTAAGCGCAACCGATTTTAGCGCAACAATGAAACATTCTATAGTCCTAATCACGGCTAGGCAATACCCCATCCGAAATGGCGCCTCTTGACCTGGGTCCTAGCGGGGCTGCCTCCACCCTTCCCAGTGATGGAAAATCGGCTCTCTTTTAAGGTAATCCCGTGCTAGCGTTGATTCTAACCGGATAGCTCGGAGGCGTTCTCAAGTATGGTGTTGGGCAGGGCCGGCGCAGGAGGAATCTCAGCATCGAACGGCGGCATGATTCTCGTCGTCGAGGACGATGATCGGATTTCACGCCTCGAACGCTTTGTCCTGGAACAGGTAGGTTACCGGGTGACCTGCGCTGGCACCGGTGAAGAAGCTCTGGAGATGTTGCCCAATGCCACTCCTTCGCTGGTTCTACTGGATGTCATGCTCCCTCAGATGGACGGGTTTACAACCTGCCAGAAGATTCGAGAGTCTTCTCAGGTGCCGATAATCATGGTCACCGCCAGGGACCGGGATGTAGACAAAGTCCGAGGACTAGAGATGGGGGCCGATGACTATATCACCAAACCCTTCTCCACCCACGAACTCGTATCTAGGGTGAAGTCCGTTCTGCGCCGCACCGATGGCAGCCGGACCAAAAACCCGCTGGCCTTCCCAACGCCAGCCAAGTCCGACTTGTCCTTTCTCCACCCACAAGATGAGGTTATGGGGTATCCCACGCAAGCGCCCCTCTCCGAAGCCAGGCCACTTGCCAGCGATTCTTCCGGTAACGGAAAACCCGCGGCGGCCATCAATCCCGCTGCCTCTAGCACAACCGCGGCAGGTAACGAGGTTTACGAAGGCGCCGTGAAGCTCATCATCCAGACAACGGGAGCGGTCAAGGAATTGGTCAGGTTCGTCGATATGCTGCGGAAAAATCCCCAGATACATCTGCTCCGCATGGTTCCCAATCACCGGAGAGACGGCATGGACATCTGGCTTCGCCTGCGTAGCCCCAACCCTTTGCGGGCCACACTGCTGGCGGCCGCCGGAGTCTCTCGAGTTGAATCGGTGGACCGCTCCGAATCTGACCCCGAGACGGTGGTCCTGAAGGTGTCGCTGGACTGACTCCTGACCAATCTTTCAGCCACCGGCGGTTGCAGAATCCGGCCGTTGGACTGATCAGACGGCCGAGACCGGCATCGTCTGGCCCGCCGGTGTGTTCCAAGTCTTCTCTCTATCCGGCGGAAACCGGCGATCGTTCTCAGACGACGCCACTTGGCGCCGGCTCTTCGGCCCGACCACTCACTTCTACACCGTCCTATCGGCTTGAACTTAAATATCCGCTGCATTAACGTTGAATTACCCTCTGGGGCTTAGGCGTGATTACGCACAGACATCGTAACCAGAATGCGGCCCGAGTGTACGAACCCCAAATGTGACAAACGTCACACTTAACAACCGACATATGTCACAGATTTGAGCATCGGTCCGCCGCATAATCAGGTCACCGTCTCTCTAAGTTGACCCGGCGAGATGAGCACCATCCAGGAGAGGAAGCAAATGCGTAATATATTGAAGAGAACCCTGGGCAGTCGGTCAGAAGACCAGAAGGGATTCACCCTGATCGAATTGCTGGTTGTTGTGGGCATCATCGTGGCCTTGGCCGCAGTCATCGTGCCCCTGGTGATCCAGTTCTCGGGCCGCGGCGACGTGGGAGCCGCCAGCGCCGAGTGGGACGCCA